>CAZWED010000113.1:0-9258 GCA_964632645.1 uncultured Ferrimonas sp.
CCCATCGAGCTGGCTTACAAGATCATGAATAAGCTGATCAAGGATGGGCGGGTGATCCGTGGCCATCTGGGCCTGACCGGCCAGCCGGTAACCCAAACCACGGCCCGCCTGCTGCGGCTGCAGCAACTGATCGGCGTTCACGTCACCGAGGTGGACCCCCACGGCCCCGCCGCCCGCGCCGGCCTCCGTCCGGATGACGTGCTGGTGGCCTTTAACGGCGAAACCATCACCGGCGCCGACATGCTGATGGACAGCATTGCGGAGACCCCGCCGGGCACTGAGGTCAACATCACTCTGGTGCGTCGCGGCCGCTACTTCAGCGTGCCGGTCACCATCGGTGAAAAACCTTCAGCGCCGTCAGAACCAATCCGCTGATTTCAGATCCCCGGTGGCGGGGTCGCCTTACCCATTCAGGAACCCCCTGAAGGAGCCCCGCCATGCTCGCCCACGCCACCACCAGCGCCGCTCACCCCAAAACCCAGCCGCTGGTGAGCCTGACCGCGTTCCCCGGCCCCCGACTGCTGGTGTTGAACAACAAAGGGGGGGTGGGAAAATCCACCATCACCACCACCCTGCTGCGCCAACTGGATGCGGACGGTCAGACCCCGGCCCTGGTGGACTTTGACCCCCAGGGCTCCAGCATCGACTGGGCGGAAGATCATGGCGGTTTCTGGGCCGTGGACGACGACGCCCGTCGTGAGCGCCTGGAATCGATGCGCTTGCGGGTGCCCGCCAGCGCCAGCCACGTGGTGATGGACTCGCCGGCCAACCTCGATCCCCGCCTGCTCAATCGACTGCTGGATTACGCCGACGCCATCGTGTTGCCGACCCAGGTCAGCCCGATGGATGTGCGTGCGCTCGGCCGTTTTCTGCCCAGCCTACTGCTTCACCCGCGTTACCGGGCCCGCATGCCGCAACTGGGGGTGATCGCCAATCGGGTGGGGGAAGACGGCGACACGGATCTGCTGGAGCGATTCCTCAAGCCGCTGAACCTGCCGCTGCTGGCCCGTTTACCGGAGCGCAAAGCGGGTCAGACGGTCGATACGCCACTCTGGCCATCGCTGAAAATCTGGCTGAAGGCCTGAGTCGAAAGCAAAAAAAACGCCCCGGATGGGGCGTTTTTTGTTTGCCGTTCAGGCTCAGCGTTCCGCTTTCACACGGACCACGTCCGCGCCCAGACCCGCCAGCTTGTGTTCGATGTACTCGTAGCCACGATCCAGGTGGTAGATGCGATCCACCACCGTGGTGCCTTCCGCCACCAGTCCGGCGATCACCAGACAGGCGGACGCCCGCAGGTCAGTCGCCATCACCTGGGCGCCCTGCAGTTTCTCCTTACCGGTGATGATGCAGGTGTTGCCCTCCTGCTCCATCCGGGCGCCCATGCGCTGCAGTTCCGGCACATGCATAAAGCGGTTTTCGAAGATGGTCTCGGTCACGTGACCAGTGCCATCCGCCAGCGCATTCAGGGTGCAGAATTGCGCCTGCATGTCGGTGGGAAAGGCCGGGTGGGGCGCGGTCTTGATGGACACCGGCTTGGCACGACGGCCTTCCATGTCCAGGCTGATCCAGTCTTCACCGCGCTCGATCACCGCCCCCGCTTCTTCCAGCTTCAGCAGCACTGGCTCCAGGGTTTCCGGCGCGGCCTTGCGGCAAACAATCTTGCCCCGGGTCGCGGCAGCGGCCACCAGGTAAGTCCCGGTTTCGATGCGATCCGGCATCACGTCGTAGTGGATGCCGGACAGGCGCTCCACCCCTTCGATGCGCAGGGTATCGGTGCCGGCACCGGTGATTTTGGCGCCCATGCCGTTCAGGCAGTTGGCCAGATCCACCACTTCCGGTTCCCGGGCGGCGTTCTCAATCACGGTCACGCCGTCCGCCAGCGTGGCGGCCATCATCAGGTTTTCGGTGCCGGTCACGGAAACCACATCCATCAGGATGGTGGCGCCCTTCAGGCGGCCGTTGACCCGCGCTTTGACGTAACCCTCTTCCACCACCACATCGGCGCCCATTGCTTGCAGGCCCTGGATGTGCAGGTTGACCGGACGGGCGCCAATGGCACAACCGCCGGGCAGGGAGACGTCCGCCTCACCGTATTTGGCCACCAGGGGACCCAGCGCCAGAATGGAGGCGCGCATGGTTTTCACCAGGTCGTAGGAGGCCACGTAGTGATGGATGGTGGCGGGATTGATGGTCAGGGCAGAATCCTGAAGATCGCTGACGGTGGCGCCCAGCTCCCGCAGCAGGGCGATGGTGGTGTTGACGTCGCGCAGCGCCGGCACGTTGCCGATGCGCATCTCGTCTTCCGCCAGAATGGCGGCCATCAGGATCGGCAGAGCCGCGTTTTTCGCGCCGGAGATGGTCACTTCTCCGGACAGCGGGCCAGCGGCCCGTACTTGTAATTTATCCACTAATGCTCCGCGGGCTCAGCCGTTGAAAATTTTCTCGCGCTGCCACTCCGCTGGCGTAAAGGCCTTGATGGTCAAGGCGTGTAAGGTGCCATCCGTGTCCATCAGCGGGGCATAAACCGCCTGCTGACGACGCACTTTAGTCAGGCCATCGAAACAGTCTCCGACCACCAGGATGGTGTAATGACTGCCATCGGCAGTAACCCGTACTTCGGCCAATGACATCGCCTCTTGCAGACGGGCTTCGATCTCTTTCGGTTCCACGCGTGACTCCTCGCTGTGGTCTAGGCGCCTTGCAGGCGGGCCTCGACCAGTTCCAAATCGTACAGTTCCATCAGGCGTTCCAGGGCGGAGGGGCAATCCTGCCAGCGCAATCCGTCTCCCTGTTGCCGGGCCTGACCCTCCAGCTCCAGTAACAGCGCCAGACCGGCGCTGTCCACCGCGCTCAGCCCCCCCAGTTCGAGGCGCCTCAGCGGTGGAGCAAGCCACTCGGGCTTAATCGGCCAGAGTGACGGAATGGTGCTCTGATTCAGTTCACCCTCCAGCACCAGGGCCTCGCCCTCGCGCCGGATCATCGCGTTCACGATGCGGCCTCCTTGCTGGTCAGTTTGGCGCCGCTCTTCTCCGCCAGCATGTCGATCACCGAATCGATGCCGTTGCGGCGGATCAGGCCACCAATCTCCTGCTCCTTGGAGGCCAGCAGGCTGACCCCCTCGGCCACCAGGTCGAACGCTTTCCACTCCCCCGTCTTCTTGTTGCGACGAGCTTTGAACTGGACTGAAATCGGCGGACGGTTACCATCGATGATGGTCACGCCCACGGTGACAATGTTTTTGTCGCCGTAGGGGCGGGCCGGTTCAAACTCCACAGTTTGATCCCGATATTCAGTGAACGCCTGGGCAAAGGTGGCGATCATATACCGACGGAACTCCTCAGTGAACCTCTCCCGTTGCTCCGGTGTGGTTTTCTTCAGAGCCGGGCCCATCACCTTGTAGGCCGCGTACTTGTAGTCCACATAAGGCATCATCTCCTCTTCGACGATCACCTTGAGATGGTCAAGATCCTGCTGAATCAGTGCGTTATCCCGGGCAAACCGATCAAAGGTTCGCTCCGCCACCACCTGCACGACCGCGTAAGGGTCCTGATTGAGGTCGTCATTGGCCAAGGCCGGCCACACCATCAACATCAGAATCCCGCAAAACCACCGTTTCAACATCATTGCTCCTTACTTGTCTTCGCCCACGCTGTAGAGGAACTGGCCAATGAGGTCCTCCAACACCATGGCGCTTCGAGTATCTTCAATCTGGTCACCATCCCCCAGCAGTTCGATGCCCTCGTCCATAAAACCCGGGCTCAATCCGACGTACTGCTCACCCAGCAGCCCTGAGGTCAGGATAGACAGGCTGCTGGTTTCCGGAAACTGGTCGTAACGGGCGTCCATCGCCAGCGTCACCACCGGCGTCAGCATCTCCGGGTCCAGGGCGATGGCCGAAACCCGTCCCACCACGACGCCGCCGACTTTGACCGGCGAGCGCACTTTCAGCCCGCCGATGTTATCGAAGCTGGCGATCAGCGAGTAGGTCGGGCCATTGCCGCGCGGGTCGATGTCCGCCACTTTGAAAATCAGCACCAGGAAAGCCACCAGGCCCGCCAGCAAAAAGCCACCAACGGCCAACTCAATCTTTTTCGACATAATCATTTCCCAAACATGATGGCGGTGAGGACAAAGTCGAGGGCCAGAACGGCCAGGGAGGCGTGCACCACGGTTTCGGTGGTCGCCCGGCTTATCCCCTCTGCCGTCGGCACCGCATCGTAACCTTTGAACAGCGCGATCCAGGTCACCACGAACGCGAACACCACGGATTTAATCAGGCAGTTCAGGATGTCCTTCTGCCACTCCACGGAGGCGGTAAGGATGGACCAGAACGCGCCAGGGTCGATACCCTTCCACTCCACGCCCACCAGATGTCCGCCCCAGATCCCAATGGTGGTAAACATCAGAGCCAGCAACGGCATGGAGATCACGCCGGCCCAGAAACGGGGCGCCACGACCCGCTGCAACGGGTCCACCGCCATCATCTCCATACTGGCCAGCTGCTCCGTGGCTTTCATCAGGCCGATCTCCGCCGTCAGGGCGGAACCGGCCCGCCCGGCAAACAGCAGCGCGGTCACCACCGGCCCCAGCTCCCTCAGCAGGGAGAAGGCGACCATCGGTCCCAGGCTCTCCTCGGTGCCAAAGTCCACCAGGATGTTGTAGCCCTGCAGCCCCAGTACCATGCCGATAAACAGGCCGGAGACCAGGATGATCACCATCGACAGCACCCCAACCTGGTACAGCTGCTTGACCAGCAGCGGCAGCATCTTGCCCGGCTGCGGGGGACGCACCAGCGCCCCGCTGAGCATCAGCCCGGCCCGGCCCAGTCCGCCAACCCAATTCAGTGCTTCGCCGCCCAGACGACGAACTCGTTCCAGCATCATGGCGCAAGCAACTCCTCAAGGTAGGATGCAGCAGGGTGATGGAAACGCACCGGCCCATCCGGGGCGCCATCCAGAAACTGTCGCAACTGCGGTGTGTCCAACTGGCGGATCGCCTCAGGCGTGCCGGCACCAATCACCTGACCGTCGGCAATGACGTAGACCTGGTCGGCGATGCTCATCACCTCGTTCACGTCGTGGGAGACCACAACGGAGGTCAGGTTCAGCGCCTGTCCCAGCTCCCGGATCAGCTTCACCAGCACCCCCATGGAGATCGGGTCCTGACCGGCAAACGGTTCATCATAGAGGATCAGCTCCGGCTCCAGAGCGATCGCCCTAGCCAGTGCCGCCCGACGCTGCATCCCTCCCGACAATTCGGAAGGCATCAGCTGCGCCGCGCCGCGCAGACCCACCGCTTCCAGCTTCATCAGCACCAGGCGGCGGATCAGCACCTCCGGCAGGCGGGTGTGCTCACGCAGGGGGAACGCCACGTTGTCGAACACCGACATGTCGGTGAACAGGGCGCCGGACTGAAACAGCATGCTGATACGCCGACGGGCCCGATACAGATCTTTGCGGGACAACGCGTGCAGATTCTGGCCGTCAAACACCACCTCGCCACGCTCCGGCGTCAGTTGCGCGCCGATCAGTTTCAGCAGGGTGGTTTTTCCGATGCCGCTGGGGCCCATGATGGCGGTCACCTTACCCCGGGGTATGGTGAGGGACAGCCCTTTGAAGATGGCCCGCTCCCCCCGACGAAACGTCAGCTGGTCGACGGTCACCAGGGCGCGGTCTTGATGCGATGGATGGTCCATAGTGAATCCGGGCTTGGCGCCCGAGGAACTCCTGTATCTCGCGTGACAAGGGAATCATTCTACGGCGGGAACAACCGCTTAACAATCGGCTGCCCTTTTCTTTTCTGGCGCTTCAGGGGACAATGCGCGGATTATTTTTTACCCCTGAACACCATGCTACTGAACCTGTTGATGCTACTGGGCGGCTTGCTGCTGCTGGTCTGGAGTGCAGACCGCTTTGTTTACGGCGCCGCGGCGTTGGCCCGCAACCTGGGTTTGCCCCCACTCATCATCGGCCTGACCATCGTCTCCATGGGCTCCTCCGCGCCGGAGGCCATGGTCGCCACCACCGCCGCCATGAGCGGGTTGCTCGACACCGCCGTGGGCAACGTGGTCGGCTCCAACATCACCAACATCACTCTGATCCTGGGGGCAACCGCCCTGCTGCGGCCAATGGTGGTGGGCAGCTCCACGCTGATGAAAGAGATGCCGCTGATGCTGGCCGGCACCGTGCTGGCCGGTTACCTGATGCAGGATCTGAACCTCGACGTGACCGACGGCCTGATCCTGATGACCGCCTTTATTGTGGTGATCAGCACCCTGACCTGGACCGCCTGGCGTAACCGGGAAACCGACCCGATGACCGAAGAATCGGAAGCGGAGGTCCCCCACGACGTGCCGATGGGCAAAGCGGTGCTCTGGCTGCTGGTGGGCATGGCGCTGCTGCCGGTTGCGTCGAACCTGATGGTGGAAGGGGCGGTCTATATCGCCAAGTGGTACGGTCTGTCCGACCTGGTGATCGGCCTCACCATCATTGCCGTGGGCACCAGCCTGCCGGAACTGGCGGCTTGCATTGCCGGGGTTCTCAAGAACGAAGATGACCTGGCGATCGGCAACGTGGTGGGCTCCAACCTGTTCAATATCCTGGCGGTATTGGCGCTGCCGGCCCTCATTGCCGGAGGCCCCATCAGCGAGCTCGCAGCCGGCCGGGACTTCTACGTGATGCTGGGTACCAGCCTGGCACCGCTGCTGCTACTCTGGCTCAAACGCAGCCGCACCATCGGCCGGGTCGAGGGTGCGCTGCTGCTTATCTGTTTTATCGCTTATCAGTCGAGCCTGTTTATCTACGCAGGTTGATACGGGAGTAAAGATGCCGAACGCTGAGCAGTTTCGCGATTGGGGCCGTCGGGTCATTGCGATTGAAAAGGCGGCCCTGGACGGCCTGAACCGCTTTATAGATGACGCCTTCGTAGGGGCCTGCGAAACCATTCTCGCCTGCCAGGGCAAAGTGGTGGTGATGGGCATGGGCAAATCCGGCCACATCGGTAACAAGATTGCCGCCACCCTCGCCAGCACCGGCACCCCGGCGTTCTTTATGCATCCGGGTGAAGCCAGCCACGGCGACCTGGGCATGCTCTCCAAAGAGGACGTGGTGATCGCCATCTCCAACTCCGGTGAAGCCGGAGAGATCATGACCCTGATGCCGGTGATCCGCCGTTGGGGCGTGCCGGTGATCGCCATGACCGGCAAACCGGAATCCAGCCTCGCCAAGGTGGCACAGCACCATCTGTGCATCGCGGTTGATGAAGAGGCCTGCCCGTTGGGTCTGGCCCCCACCTCCTCCACCACCGCCACCCTGGTGATGGGGGACGCGCTGGCGGTGGTTCTGCTGCAGGCCAAAGGCTTTACCGCCGATGACTTTGCCCTCTCCCACCCCGGCGGCGCACTGGGTCGCAAGCTGCTGCTGCGGGTCTCCGACCTGATGCATCAGGGCGAACTCCTGCCTCAGGTGACCGAGGCGGTGACCATCTCCGAAGCGCTGCTGGAGATCTCGGCCAAAGGGCTGGGCATGACGGCGGTGGTGGATCAGGATGGACGTTTGAGCGGTCTGTTTACCGACGGCGATCTGCGCCGGGTGCTGGACGCCCGGGTCGACATCCACGACACCCCCATCGGTGCCGTGATGACCCGCAACCCGGTGACCGTCACCGGCAACCTGCTGGCCGCCGAAGCCCTGAAACTGATGGAAGAGAGAAAGATCAACGGCCTGGTGATCGTCGATGAAACGGGCCACCCGCGGGGTGCCCTCAACATGATGGACATGCTTAAGGCAGGAGTACTGTGATGGTGGAAACCCTTTACGGTCCGGTCTCGGAAGAGGTGGTGGAGCGCGCCACCCGCATCCGGCTGCTGATCTGCGACGTGGACGGCGTGTTTTCCGATGGCCGCATCTATCTGGGCAACGACGGTGAAGAGTTAAAAGCCTTCCACACCCGGGACGGCTTCGGCATCAAGGCGATTCAGAACGCCGGCATCGCCGTGGCAGTGATCACCGGCCGCCAGTCGGCCATCGTCGAACGCCGCATGACCGCGTTGGGCGTGGCCCACATCCACCAGGGGTGTGAGGACAAGGTGGCGGTGTACCAGCAGCTGCTGGCCCAGCTGGACCTGACGCCGGACGCGTGCGCCTACATCGGCGATGACCTGGTGGACCTGGCCGTCATGAAGCAGGTGGGTCTGGCCGTGGCGGTGGAAGACGCCCATCCGGCCCTGATCCCCCACAGCCACTATCGCACCCGCATCCGTGGCGGCTTCGGCGCCGTGCGGGAGCTGTGTGACCTGTTGCTGCAGGCCCAGGGCAAGCTGGCCCAGGCCAAAGGGATGTCGGTATGAAGCGCGAGCTGCTCGCCGGACTGTTGCTGTTGCTGGCCGCCGGCACCCTGTACTGGCGCAACCTGCAGTTGGAGGAACAGACCCCTCAGCAGTTGGCGGAAGCCGAGCCCGACTTTGTGGCCCGGGCGCTGCGCACCCGCAGTTACGACGAAAACGGTCGACTGGCGGCGCAGATCGCCGCGGACAGCATGCGCCACTTCCAGGAGGAGCAGCGCACCGAGTTTACCGATCCGGTGTACCTGATCTATCCGGAGAGCACCAACGCGGTCTGGAAGGTTCAGGCGGAGCAGGGCCACATCCAGGGCACCCGCCATGTTGCGCTGGAAAAGGATGTTATCATTACCGCCATAGAGCCCAACGAGCCGCTGCGTACCATCCGCACCGAGTCCTTGACCCTGGACCTGGAAACCATGGTGCTGACCACAGAGGATCCGATCCGGGCGTTGGGAGAATCCTTTGAAGTGCGCGGCACCGGCCTCTGGGCCGACCTCAATCTCAACCAATTCAAACTTAACAGTAAGGTAAGCGCCTCTTATGAAGTGCCCTAAAATCCTGGCCCTGCTCCTGTCCGGAGCCGTGCTGAGCGCTCCGGTTCTGGCGTTGGATGACGACTACCGCCAGCCCATCAAGGTGACCTCTGACAACTCCAGTGCGGACATTCAGAGCTACACCCTGATCTACTCCGGCAATGTGCGCATCGTGCAGGGCTCGATGGAGATCAAAGCGGAGGAGCTCAAGGTGATCTACAGCGCGGAGAAGGGCAACGAGGTGATGATCGCCACCGGCAAACCGGCCACCTACACCCAGATGATGGAAAATGGCCTGCCGGCGGAAGCCCAGGCCAACGAGATCCGTTACGAGGTGCGCACCCGTCAGCTGACGTTGAGCGGCGACGCCCAACTGAGCCAGGC
>CAZWED010000114.1:0-9187 GCA_964632645.1 uncultured Ferrimonas sp.
TTCGCGGAGTTCCTCGCCAGCCGGGAGGCCGACCTGCGCCATGCCGACAGCGACGACATCCGGGCTTACCTGGCCCACAGAAAGGCCCAGGGCGCGGCCAAAACCAGCACCGCCCGCTGCCTCACCTCCCTGCGCCGGTTTTATGCCGATCTGATCCAGCGGGGCGAGCGCGAGCAGGACCCCATGGCGCTGATCGCCCAGCCCAAACTGAATCGAAAACTGCCGGACACTCTGACCGAGGCGGAGGTGGAAGCGCTGCTGGAAGCGCCGGACGTTGAGGAGCCGATCCAGCTGCGTGACAAAGCGATGCTCGAGCTGCTCTACGCCACCGGCTTGCGGGTCAGCGAACTGACCGGGCTGCAGATGGAGCAGGTCAGCCTGCGCCAGGGGGTAGTGCGGGTGGTGGGCAAAGGGGGCAAGGAGCGGCTGGTGCCGATGGGGGAGCAGGCCCAGGCCCAGCTGGAGAGTTACCTGCGTCAGGGGCGAGGCGTGTTGCTGGGGCTGAATCGCTCCGACGTGCTGTTTCCCAGTCAGCGGGGCGTGCAGATGACCCGTCAAACCTTCTGGCACCGCGTGAAGTACTACGCTCAGGTGAGTGGGATCACAAAACCCCTGTCGCCCCACACACTTCGACACGCTTTCGCGACGCACCTGCTGAACCATGGCGCGGATCTCAGAGTCGTACAGTTACTGCTTGGGCACAGTGATTTGTCCACGACACAGATTTACACTCATGTTGCGCAGGCTCGCTTGACGGCACTCCACCGTGAGCACCATCCCCGTTGATGGCATCCCAGCATGATTTACGGTAAGTTTTTCCGGCCCGGTCGGGTCTAGCTGATAACGAAGTGAAACAGGAACCCCATACAATGAGACTCCCTCTGACTCCGCTGCTCGCTGCAGTATTGCTCACACTCAGTGGCGCCAGCCAGGCCAGTAACCCCGAGCAAGTGGTTGCTGACGCCCTGAAGCAGAAACTGGGCATTACCGCAGACAGCGTGAGCGCGTCTCCGGTGGACGGCCTCTACGAAGCCCTGACTTCCCAGGGGATCTTCTACGTGACCGCCGATGGCGGCACGCTGATCCACGGCCAGATCTACGACCTGAACAACGGCATGAAAAACCTGACCGAGGCGCGCATGAGCAAGGTGCGTCTGGAGCTGCTGGATGAGGTGAAGGGCACCGCCATCGAGTTCAAGGCGAAGGATGAGAAACACGTGGTCTACGCCTTTACCGACATCACCTGTGGCTACTGCCGCAAGCTGCACAACGAGATCGAGAAGTACAACGATCTGGGCATCACCGTGCGTTACCTGGCGTTCCCGCGGGGCGGTGAGCGCAATCGTGCCGGCCAGATCAACCCCTCCTGGACCGACATGCAGAACGTCTGGTGTGCCAAGAACCCGCAGGCGGCGATGACCGCCGCCAAAGCCGGTGAAAAAGTGCCGGACGTGGCCTGTGCCGACGGCGAAATCGTCAAGCGTCACTATGCGCTGGGCAACACCATGGGTGTGACCGGCACGCCGGCCCTGGTGCTGGAAGACGGCACCATCCTGCCGGGTTACCTGCCGCCGAGCCGCTTGCTCCAGGCCCTGGAAACCCAGTAACCTCTTCGGTCTGCCACCGTATTGCCACGGCGCGGTTCTCCGCGCCGTTTTTATTGCCGGAACCGCGAAATTGTCGACCATGCTGAAGATTACCCGCCGCCCTCTGGTGGATGACAGCCACCTGCCTGACCATCTGCCCCCCTTGTTGCGTCAACTGTACGCCCGACGGGGCGTGGGCGGGGCTTGCGAACTGGTGACCGAGCTTAAAGGCCTGCTAAATCCCGCCACCCTCAGTGGTGCCGCCGAGGGGGCTGCGCTGCTGGCCGATGCGCTGGAAGCGCAAAAGCGGATCCTGATCGTCGGCGATTTCGACGCCGATGGCGCCACCTCCAGCGCGCTCTGCATGCTGACACTGCGGGCGTTTGGTGGCCAGCATCTGGATTTCCTGGTGCCCAACCGCTTTGACTTCGGCTACGGCCTGAGCCCGGAGCTGGTTGAGGTGGCCCGGGAGCGGGGTGCGGAAGTGCTGATCACCGTGGACAACGGGATCTCGGCGCACACCGGGGTGGCGGCGGCCAAGGCCGCCGGCATGACGGTGATCGTTACCGACCACCACCTGCCCGGCGAGACCCTGCCGGACGCCGACGTGATCATCAATCCGAACCGCGACAGCTGCCCGTTCGCCTCCAAGTCGATGGCGGGGGTGGGCGTCGCCTTCTACCTGATGCTGGCGCTGCGCGGGGAGTTGCGCCGTCGCAACTGGTTCGCCCTGCGGGGGCTGGCCGAGCCGAACATGGCGGAGTTCCTGGACATTGTGGCACTGGGAACGGTGGCGGATGTGGTGCCGCTGGACGCCAATAACCGACTGCTGGTGCATCAGGGGATGCAGCGGATCCGCGCCGGTCGCTGCCGGCCGGGGATCCGCGCCCTGCTTGAGGTGGCCAATCGGGACGCGTCCCGACTGGTGGCGTCCGATCTGGGGTTCACCGTCGGGCCGCGGCTCAACGCGGCGGGCCGGCTGGATGATATGGCCCTCGGCATCGAGTGCCTGCTGACCGACAACATGATGGAAGCGCGCCTGATCGCCAGCCAGCTGGATGCCCTCAACCGCGAACGTCGGGAGATTGAACAGGGGATGCAGGAGGAAGCGATCCGCGTGCTGGAGCGGCTCGATCTGGGCAAGGATCTCCCCTGGGGCGTCGCCCTGTACCAGAGTGATTGGCATCAGGGGGTGATCGGCATTCTCGCGTCCCGCATCAAGGAGCGTTATCACCGTCCGGTGATCGCCTTTGCCGAGGCCGGAGGTGGCGAGATTAAGGGCTCTGCCCGCTCCATCCCCGGGCTCCACATGCGGGATCTGCTGGAGCGGATCGACTGCCGTCATCCGGGGCTGATCCTCAAGTTTGGCGGACACGCCATGGCGGCGGGACTGAGCCTGAAAGAGGCGGATTACGATCGCTTCGCCAGGCTGTACGACGAGGAGGTCCGGGCCCAGCTGGACGAAGCGGCGCTGACCGGCGAACTGCTCTCCGACGGCGAGCTGGGGGCGGCGGACCTGAACCTGGATACCGCCCGGATGCTGCGCGAAGCGGGCCCCTGGGGGCAGGGCTTTGCCGAGCCCATGTTCGATGGCCGTTTCCGCCTGCTGGACCAGCGTCTGGTAGGCCAGAAACACCTGAAGATGGCCCTGGAAACCGAGTGTGGGCGGCGCCAGCTGGATGCCATCGCCTTCAACGTGGACCTGGGCACCTGGCCCAATGGAGCGGTGCAGTGGGTGGAGCTGGTCTACAAACTGGACGTGAACCACTGGCAGGGACGGGAGAGCGTTCAGCTGTTGGTGGAACACCTGATCCCGGCGTAATCATTACACGCCGTTATGAACATCATCATCAGGAATCATTTCCTGCTTGCATGACCCCCACCTACACTCTGCCTCCAACCCCTGTTTGAGTTTGGAGGCATGATGGATCTGGAACTGCAAGGTAAGCGGGTGCTGGTCACCGGCTCCACCGGTGGCATCGGCAAAGCGATCGCCACCCACTACCTGAATGAAGGCGCGGTGGTGATCATCAATGGTCGCGATCAGGCCCGTTGTGACGCCGTGGCGGCCGAGCTGGCCAGCCACTGCCATGCCGAGGGCCGGGCTCTGGGTATGGCGGCCGACCTGGCCGATGCCGCCCAGTGCGAAGTGCTGGTGGAGCGGCTGGCGGAGCAGGGTGGTGTGGACATCCTGGTCAACAACACCGGCATCTTCGAGGTCAAAGCGTTCGAGGCCATCGAAGATCACGAGTGGATGCACTACTTCAACGTCAACGTGATGAGTGCCGTGCGTCTGGCCCGGGCGTTGCTGCCGGGCATGCTGGAGCGCGACTATGGCCGCATCGTTAACGTCTCTTCCGAATGCGGCATCAAGCCGCTGGGGCAGATGGTGCATTACTCGGTCACCAAGACCGCGCTGATCTCCCTCTCCCGGGCGCTGGCGGAGCTGACCAAGGGCAAGAACGTCACCGTTAACTCGGTGCTGCCGGGCCCCACCTGGACCGACGGCGTGGAACACTACTTCGATACCCTGTCCGCCAAAGAGGGCAAGCCGGTGGCCGAGCTGACCGAAAACTACTTCGCTGACCACGAGCCCACTTCGCTGCTGCAGCGCTTCGTGGATGTCAACGAGGTGGCGAAAGCCACGGTTTACCTCACCTCAAACCGCGCCATGAACGGTCAGGCACTGCGCGTCGAGGGCGGCATCATCCGCGCACTCTGAGTGTCCCGGGAATCGGGTCATCCGGATCAGAAATGCAGGCTTCGGCCTGTATTTTTTTTGAGCATTTACTCGGGTAAGGTGGGAGGGCGTGGCATCTCAACTTAGGGGGCAACATGAAACGGGTGGTGTTCAACCAGAAGGGTGGCGTCGGCAAATCCAGCATCAGTGTGAACCTGGCCGCCATCAGTGCCGAGCAGGGCTACCGCACCCTGCTGGTGGACCTCGATGTGCAGGGCAACAGCAGTCATTACCTGGGGTGGGACGGGGAAGGCCCTTCGGTGGCGGAACTGTTCCGACATACCGTGGGTTGGTTTGGCAGCCTGCCGCAACCGGATGAGTACCTCTACCAGACCCGCTGGCCCAATCTGAGCCTGCTGCCCGCCAGTGAAGCGCTGGGTCCCCTGGAGCGTGAGCTGGAGATGCGTTACAAGATCTTCAAGTTGCGGGACGCGCTGGCGGCGCTGGAGGCGCAGTTCGACCGGGTCTACATCGACACCCCGCCCAACTTCAACTTCTACTCAAAAGCGGCGCTGATTGCCGCCGATTCGGTATTGATCCCCTTCGATTGTGACGGCTTCTCCTCCCAGGCCATTGACCGCTTACTGGACAACCTGCTGGAGCTCAAAAGCGATCACAATCCGCATCTGGCGCTGGAGGGGATCATCGTCAACCAGTTTAACCCTCAGGCCCGGTTACCCCGGCAACTGGTGGCAGAACTGAGCGACAAGGGGTTGCCGGTGCTCAGCCCGGCGCTGGGCAGTTCGGTCAAACTGAGGGAGTCTCACCAGGCGCAGCAGCCGCTGTGCCACTGTGCGCCAAAACACAAACTGACCGAGCAGTTTCGCGGGCTCTGGCGCACCCTTGAGGCGGAATCAATGGTGGGGAGCGAGGCGCTCTAGGACGGTCAGGGTCAGCGCTTCCCAGCCTTCGGCCGTGAAGGCGATGGGGCGTACGCTGCGGACGCGCTCCATGGCGGCCTTTGGGGCAAACCCCTGGCGCACCATCAGCAGGTAGGCCATCAACATGCCGGTGCGATCCTTGCCGCTGCGGCAGTGGATCAGCACCCGCTCCCCCTGTTTCAGGGCCGGATTGAGTCGGGCCAGGGCCTGGGGCAGGCGCATCATGCAGGTCTCTTCGTCTTCCGCCCGCGGCGGGATCTCCCCCGGCAGCGCCACATGATGGTGGCGGATCCCCGCGGCAGCCAGCGCCGCCGCGTCCACCTCTGCGGCGTCGTTCAGGGAGAGCACGATGCTGATCCCCGCCTGCTGCAGTTCGTCCGTCGTCCAGGGATCCTTGTTGGGACCACTGCGCCCTGCGATGCGGCCGGGCTCAAGCCAAAAAAGGTGTTCCATTTCGGTTACTTCCGTTCACGTCGCGCGCAGACTACCAGAGCCACCGGCAGATTGCGAAGCGGGTTGGTGTGAACCGCATCGCGATCGCAAAAAGGCTCAGTGCCCCAGTTCCCGTTTTACCAATTCGCAGAAGTAGGCGACACCCACCGGCAGAATGTCGTCGTTGAAATCATAGCGGGGGTGGTGCAGGAAGTACTGGTCCTGCCCGGTGCCCCGGTCATTGCCCAGCAGCACGTAGCAGCTGGGCACCTGTTCCGCGATAAAGCTGAAGTCTTCGCTGCCCGGCACCGGGTCGGCGTCCGCCTTGACGCCCGGGGCGACCGCACGGGCGGCGGCCAGAGCGATCTCCGTGGCTTCCGGGTCGTTGATCACGGCGGGATAGCCGATGTGGGCGTCCTGGTTCAGCGCCACCTCTGCCGACGCTCCGAAGGCCTGGGCCGTGTGGCGGGCCAGGGTCGCCATCTGTTCGCCGATGCGGGCGCGATCCGCCGGATCGAAGGCGCGGAAGGTGCCCTCAAGCACCGCATGGTCGGGGATCACGTTAGTGGCTTCCCCGGCTTTGAGGATGGTGCAGCTGACCACCGCGGGGCGGATCGGGTTCTGGCTGCGGCTGACCAGGCTCTGCAACGCCACCACGATGTGGGCCGCCACCAGCACCGGATCGACGGCCAGATGCGGCATGGCACCGTGGCCGCCTTTGCCCTGAACCCGGATGCGGAAGCGGTCTGAACTGGCCATCATCGGGCCGGGGCGCAGGTGGATGTGGCCTTGCGCAATGCCGGGGAAGTTGTGCAGGGCGTAGGCGCGTTTCAGTGGGTAGCGTGCCAGCAGGCCGTCCGCCACCATCGCCCGGGCGCCGCCCTGACCCTCTTCGGCGGGTTGGAAAATCAGCGCCACCTCGCCGCGAAACTGGCGGTTGAGGCACAGCGCCTCGGCGGTGGCCAGGAGCATCGTGGTGTGGCCATCGTGACCGCAGCCGTGCATCTTACCCGCGTGGCAGGAGGCGTGGTCGAAGGTGTTCTCCTCCGTCATCGGCAGGCAGTCCATGTCGGCCCGCAAGCCGATCCGCTCTCCCGGTCCCAGTGCGCCGCGAATGATCGCGACCACCCCGGTCTGGCCCAGATCGGTGTCGATCTTATCGACGCCACAGCGGGTCAGGTGCTCCACCACGATCTGCCGGGTACGGTGCTCCTCAAAGCCCAGTTCCGGGTGGCGGTGCAGGTCGCGTCGCAGGGCGGTGTAGTCGGTCATCTGGGGTCCTCTGGCCTTGGTGGGCGGCAAACGCCGCGAATAACAGCAGGATAAGAGTCCGCTGTCGGCGCATCAAGACAGAGACGCTATGGGTTATTTCGCCAGCTTGGCGTTGATCTGGTCGAGCAGGGCCAGGCACTGCTGGCGCAGGGCTTCCAGCGCTTCCCTATCCGGATCCAGCTCCTCATAGAGGCACTTTTGCGAAGCGCACAGGGGGGCTTTCATCGCCCGACCGGACTCGGTGAGCTCCACCAGTTTGACCCGCTCATCCTGCTCCGTGCCTTTGCGGCTGAGCAGGCCTTTGGCCTCCAGCCGTTTGACGATCGGCGTGATGGTGCCGGGATCGAGTCGGGTGCGTTGGGAGAGCGCCTTCAGCGGCACGCCGTCCTCCTGCCACAGGGCCAGCATCACGAGAAACTGCGGGTAGGTGAGATCGAACGGTTCCAGCAGCGGGCGATACAGACGGATCACCGCATTGCTGACGCTGTACAGCGCAAAGCAGAGCTGATTGTCGAGTGTGGGCGTGGGGGTTCGGGTCATGGTGCCTCCGTATACGGCGCCAGTATAGCGGCTAAGTGCCCCATCCCAAATATTCATCCAAAAAATGTTTGCGCGCAAACTTAATGGCGGGTAAGGTGCATTTACTTTGCGCACAAACTAAAAGCCCAGGAGTGATCCCATGTCTTTGTATACCGCTACCGCCCACGCCTCTGCCGGGCGAAACGGGCAGGCCCGCAGTGACGACGGTCTGCTGGACCTGGCGCTGACCTACCCCAAAGCGTTGGGGGGCAGTGGCACCGGCACCAATCCCGAGCAGTTGTTTGCGGCGGGCTACGCCGCCTGTTTTTCCAATGCCATTCTTTACGTGGCCAGGGAGCAGGGCCTCACTCTGACCACCGCCCCGGTGACCGCCCGGGTCAGTTTGCTGCCCCGGGATGTGGGCTTTGCGCTGGGGGTCAGCCTGGCCGTATCGCTGGCGCTGCCACAACCGGAAGCGGAAGCGCTGGTGGCCGCTGCCCACCGGGTGTGCCCTTACTCCAACGCGGTGCGCAACAATATTGAAGTGAAGATTGACGTAAAGGGAGAAGAGAAATGAGTGTACAGGCTACAGGTTGGTCCCTGATCCAGTATCCCGAAGGACTGCCGGACGCAAACTGCGTGCGACTGGACAGCCAGACCCTGCCCGAGCCGGGCCAGGGGCAGCTGCTGATCCGCAACCTCTGGTTGTCGGTGGACCCCTACATGCGGGGCCGAATGGCGCCGATCAAGAGCTACGTGCCCCCCTTCGAGCTGGGTCAGTGGATGGAGGGCGGTGCCGTTGGTGAGGTGATCGCCTCCAACCATCCGGATTTCGCGGTTGGCCAGACGGTGCTGCACATGCTGGGCTGGCGTGATGTGGCCCTGTCTGACGGCACCGGCGTGACACCGGTGGATCCCAATCTGGCCCCCGCCCAGTCCTACCTTGGGGCGCTGGGTCTGACGGGCCTGACCGCCTGGGTTGGCCTGAACCGCATCGGTGAGGTGAAAGCGGGCGACACCGTGTTTGTCTCCGGCGCGGCCGGGGCGGTGGGCACCATGGTGTGCCAGCTGGCCAAGCTCAAGGGCGCACGGGTTATCGGCTCAGTGGGGTCGGCGGAGAAAGCCGCCTACCTGACCGACACCCTCGGCGTCGACGGGGTGATCGAGTACAAGCGTTGCGACAACCTCACCGCGGAACTGGCGCGCCTGGCACCGGAAGGGATCAGCCTCTACTTCGATAACGTGGGCGGGGACCATCTGGAAGCGGCTCTGGCCAACATGCAGGACAACGGTCAGCTGGTGATCTGCGGCATGATCGACCTCTACAACAGCGAAGGACAGCGCCCCGGTCCGCGCAACCTGCCGGAGGTGATCCGCCGTCGCCTGCGCATTCAGGGCTTTATCGTCTCCGACCATATGGGCGAGTACGGTGCCTTTATCCAGGAGGTGGGGCCGGCCCTGGCACAGGGTCAGATCCGCGCCGAGGAAACCGTGGTGGAAGGGCTGGAACACGCGTTCGAGGCGTTCCTCGGCCTGTTCAGCGGCAGCAACACCGGCAAGATGCTGGTGAAGCTGTAAGACGGTTTACAGCAGAAAAAGGGGGCCACGTCGGCCCCCTTTTTTATTGGGCCGTTTTGGCCTCCACCAGACGCACCTGGCCTCGCCCTCTCGGGTCGGCGGCCCCTAGCCATCCTTCGCCCTGGCGCTGCAGCACCTGCACATCGCCCAGATCCCAGTCCTGAGTCACCAGCCGGTAT
>CAZWED010000115.1:0-9161 GCA_964632645.1 uncultured Ferrimonas sp.
GCGTTCAACTCGCTGGGGCAGTAGATATAAGGGAAGATCCTGCAGGACAACCAGCAGCTCAAAGGCGAGGTGGACCGGGTGAACGCCATCACCTCGGAGCTGGCGGACATCAACCAGCAACTGCAGAAGGTGGGCGGCCAGGATCTGCAACTGCTGGACCAGCAGGACCGCCTGATCAACGAACTGTCCGAATACGTGCAGGTGAATGTGATCCCCCAGGATTTCGGGGTCAAGAGCGTCATGGCCGGCGGCTCCATCATGCTGGTGGCCGGTGAAACGCCGATGCAGCTGGGCCTGACCGCCGGCGACCCGGTGACCCACGAAACCCGGCTGACCGGCACCAGCGGCAACCAGACGGTGATTCTGGGCACCAGCGCGGTGGGGGGCGAGATGCAGGCCCTGATGGATTACCGCGATCAGGACCTGTCCGGGGCGATTCAGCAACTGGGCGTGATGGCGCTTGGGGTGGCGGACGCCTTCAACCAGTCACAGGCCAGCGGCTTTGATCTGGACGGCAACGTCGGCCAGAACCTGTTCAGCGACATCAACGACCCCAATATGACCATCGGTCGGGTGGCGGTGTACCGCAACAACACCGGGACCCAGGCGCTGGGTGTGGAGATCGACAACCCCGGCGCGCTGAGCGGCGGCCGTTACGACCTCACCTACGATGGCACCAACTATCAGGTGACCGACCAGTACGGCGCCGCCACCACCTTGTCCGCCGATCCCAATGACGCCACCCGGCTGATTGGCCCGGATGGCTTCTCCGTGCGTCTTGGCCCCGGCACACCCGCTGCCGGTGACAAGTGGACCCTGACCCCCTCGGCGGGGGCGGCTGCCAGCATCGACGTGGTGATGGACAATCCCCGCGGCCTGGCGGCCGCAGGGTACGGACTGGAAACCACCTCCGGCAACGGCGAGGCCAAACTGCTGGCGGTGGACCGCACCGACCCGACCCTGCCCGCTAACGGCGAGGTGATGACGGTGCAGGTGGACATGACCGCCGGCACCTTCAGCGTCACCGACAGCCAGGGCAACGCCCTCTCCACCGGCGCCATCAGCGGCAACCAGATCAACACCCTGGGCTTTACCCTGGCGCTGGACCCGGCGGTGGCGGACGGTGACCAGTTCAGTCTCGACATCAGCTTCGGCCCCGGTGACAACCGCAACGCGGTCAATATGGCCGGGCTGGCCAGCAGCAAGATCATGGGCGGGGGCAACGCCACCCTGACCGACGTGTACGAAGGGATCACCACCAGCGTGGGCGGCCAGACCCGGGCGGCGGAAGTGGCCCTGGATTCCGCCGAAACCGTGAAGATGCAGGCCACCGACCGGGTGGCGGCCGAGTCCGGCGTAAACCTGGATGAGGAAGCGGCCAACCTGATGCGGTTCCAGCAGGCTTACCAGGCGTCGGCGCGGATCATGACCGTGGCCAAGGAAACCTTCGACACGCTGTTTGCGGCGGTTCGATAAGGAGAGCGTATGCGCATCGCCACTAACCAGTTTTATCACCTGAACACCACCAACCTGTTGCGTCTGCAGTCGGACACCAACGGCACGCTGCAGCACCTCTCCTCCGGCAAGAAGATCCACACCGCGGCGGATGACCCGGTGGCGTCCATCGTGCTGGAGAACCTCAAGCAGCAGAACCAGCAGATCAGCCAGTACAAGGCCAACATCAACCTGGCCAACAACCGCCTGTCCCAGCAGGAGGGGCGGCTTGGTGAGTACGAAAACCTGATCATGAACAGCCGCGACCTGATCGTGCAGGGCAACGACGGTGCCCTCTCCGATGAGAACAAGGGCGCGCTGGCGCAGGACCTGCGGGAAACCCGGGAGGCGATCCTGGCCCTCGCCAACAACCAGGACGAGTCCGGCAACTTCCTGTTCGGCGGCTACCAGACCAACACCAAGCCCTTTATCGAAGACGCCAACGGCAACGTCAGCTATCAGGGGGACAGCGGTCGGCGTGAGGCCCTGGTGGCCGACGGGGTCAGCGTTCCGGTAAACGAAGCGGGCGACCGCATCTTTATGGCGGTGCCGAACGCCAGTGGCGATTACCGCGCCGACTACGCCAACGCCACCATGAGCGGAGAGTGGTTTGTGGAGAGCGCCAAGGTGGTCAACCCCGGCGCCCACACCCCGGGCAACTTCAGCGTGGAGTTTGTTGATGACGGCGCCGGCAACGTCAATGTGCAGGTGCTGGACGACGCCACGCCCCCCAACACCCTGTTGCCCTCGCAGCCCTTTGACGCCACCGTGCCCCTGAGCTTCAACGGCATGGAGGTGCAACTGTCCGGCCAGCCGGAGATTGGCGACGCCGTGACCCTGTCCGGCCAATCCGAAGTGGACATCTTCAGCACCCTGAAAGACGTGATCGACATGCTGGAAACCCCCGCCGGCCTGGTTGGCAACAAGGCCCAGGCCCAGTACGCCCAGGCCCTGGCCGACATGGGGGAAACCATGACCCACGCCTCGGTGGTCCGCGCGGAGAGCGGCAACCATCTGAAGTCGCTCGACACCTTCAAGGCGCAGCACGACAACCTCGAGCTGGTGGCCGCCTCGGCCCAGTCCACGCTGGAGGACCTCGACTACGCCAAGGCGATCACCGACTTTGAAAAACAGTCGATGGCGATGAACGCGCTGTCCCAGACCTTCGGCAAGGTCAGTGGTCTCAGCCTGTTTAACTACATCTGATGGCGGCCTTGGCCGATAGAAAAACGCCCGGCATTGCCGGGCGTTTTGTTGAACAGAATCCGTCTCTTGGCCAGAGGGCTCAAAGGCTGAACCGGCTGTGGCCAGCGAGAATCAATTCAGTTTCTCGAGTCGGTATTTCAGCCCATCCTCAATGTCACTGACGCCTTTGAGTCGACCGCTCCCCCAGGAAACCACCGAACCGTTTGTCCTGCGAGCAAAGAACACGCCCTCAACGTGTTCCACTGAGACGATATTCCTCATGACCGAGGCCGGCGCGGCGCGAGAAAAGGTTCCCCAGGTTACGATTTCGCCTCCGCTTTTTATTGCGACAAACCCGGTGGCGCCCGCAAGAACATCAATGACACCGGAGCGCAAATGCGTTTCTACTGCCGAGGTGTTCGCACCATACGCCGCCACGCCAAAAGTCTGGACTGAGCCGTACTCGGTCAGCGCCGCGGCAGCCCGCCCGTTTCGAACGACCTTTTGAATATGGGTTAATGGGGCGGCGGGGAGGGATAGCTCAGGATCCCTTTGGCCCATCACATACAGCTCCCCAGTGGACTTTCTGGCAAAAACAACGTCTTCACTCCCTAATGCGCCAACCTCAACAACATCAGAGGTCAGCTCGGAGTCGTAGGTGAAGTCCCACTCCCCACCTCCAACTTTCCATGCGACGGCACTGCCGTCGCCATTCAAGGCAATATAACTTGCGTTGGATGAAGAGATGGCGATGACATCGGTAAACCGATGTTTTACGTCATCAAACTCCTGGCCGTCGCCGTAATCGAAATAGGGGTCAGCCCCCCAGCGAACAAGAGACCCATTTTCCTTAACGCCAAGCCAAGTATCACCGGCGCCCATTATGGCTTTCATACCGCGAAGCTCCGGCTTGTCATCCGGCGTCGCGTTTTGTTTATAACGGTCGTAACCCCACGATGCGGCATCGCCGTTACTGTCAATGGTGGCGAAACCCCAAGTCGATCTGACGAGTGACCTGACATTGGTGGTGTAGGGTTGAGCAGCCGGCGGGATTCTGCCGCCTCTATCGGAGGGGCCCCAGGCAACAACGCGGTTGTCAAAACGAAGAGCCGCACAGGCGCTAAGACAGAGCACTTTTTTGACATTTTCCCTGTCGGCAACGGCACTCGGAATCCCGGGTCTGGTGGTGTACGCGTTGATTTGCGTGCTGAAAGCGGACAGGGTGTTATTGTTATCAATCAGAACGAACCCATCAGGCGTCGCAACGACCTCTTTGATGTTGCTCGCTTCTTTGTCCGCGACCGTCGGTGTCGTACCCAGTGTTTTGACTACGCCGGAGTGGTACAAAATAGCGGTGTTCTCCCCGCCATTTGTGACAGCAACCTGCTTAATCTGCCGGGGCGTAATGGCATAGGTTGTGGCCTTTTTAACCGTCCGCGCATAATAATCCTCGCCGGTTACCTCCAGCCGGACATGTAACCCGACATCTTCCGCCCGATAAGCGTACGTACCGGCCGTTTCCACGGTGAGTCCATTGACAATCCATTTGTACTGGTATTTGGCCGCGTCACAGCGGTCACAGGTGACATTGGCCGTCAGTATGTCGCCGATAGCCGGTATGCCTGTCATCGTCAGTTCGGTGATTTGCGGCGCGTCCGGCGGGCTCAGCACTACGGTGACTTTGCCTTGGGCATAATGCGCAGGGGTGTGGCTGTCCTTGATGGTATAAACAAACTCATCGGTGCCATGTTTGCCGGGGGTTGGTGCATACGTCAGTGCATTGTCGGCGGTGCTGACGGTGCCCAAGGTCGCCCCTACGGCCTGCACCAGGGTAAAGGGGCTGCCGTCGCTTGCATCCGTGCTGACGTTGTCTTGCCAGGGAATGGTGACCGCGGCGGTGGTGCCGTTCGGGGAGAGGGCGATGGGTTGAGTGATGTCCCCCGCCGTCAGGCTGTGGCTGCCATCCTGATTGACGGTGATGACGATAACCCCTTCGCTGCTGAGTTCTCCATCGGACACCGTGTAGGTGAGCACTTCGACCCCAACGAAGCCATTGGGGGTGTACGTCACGACTTTGTCCGACAGGGTGGCGGTGGCCTGGTGAGCGGGATCGGCGCCCTGAATGTTCAGGTTGGAAACCGACAGCTCGGTATTTGGGGTTTCCTCATCGGAGATGACGTCATCCAGGTTAATGGATATGGGGCGGTTATGCAGGGTGTCCCTTTCGGTAATGGCGGCGACAGGCGCATTGGGGTTGTGGGAAACCATTTCCACGGTAACCGTGCTCATGGCATGCCCCCCTTTGCCATCGGTAACCACGTAGGAAAAACGATCTTGCAAGCCTTTGGGCGGCAGCGGAACCGTGTATTCCACTTCCAGCGGACTGTCTGCAACCAGCGCCGTTGCCCCATTGGCGCCTATTACGGTTACCAGGCTCAGCGCATCGTTGTCCGCATCACTCACCTTTTCGCTCAAGTCGATGCGGATGGGACGACGGTCATTATCGACCACATTGGAAACGACGAGCGGTGACGCTTGCGGAGGGGTATTCCCATCCTCATTTTTGCTCACGGTCAATGTCACTGTGCCGGTGGCGAAACCACCGCGGCCATCACTGATAACGTAAGTGAATTGATCCACCCCGACAAAATCCCCGGGGGTATAGGTGAGGGTTGTGCCCTCGAAGGTGACGCGTTGATTGCCGGCATAGATTTCGACGACGTTTAAGGCATCGCCGTCGGCATCGTGGATGGCGTCTTTATCCTTGAGGTCAACGGTCCATACCGGCGTCAGAGTCGCATTAATGTTGTCACTGAAATCCTTCGCGGTTGGGGCGGTGTTGGGGGTGCCAGGAAGGTTTTCTGATGTGGAGGGATCACCGCTGGTGATCACAATGTAGGCGACGTCATACCCGCCACGCCCGTCGTCCACGCTGTAGGCGGCGGAATCGATGCCGACAAAACCATTGGGTTCGAAGGTGACCAGGCCATTGTCGGCATCGCTGAATCGACCGGAGCTGCTTACCACAGGGCCGATGGTCAACGGGTCGCCATCGGCATCGCTGACGTGTTGTGTCAGGTCGATAGTCAGCGCTTTATCTTCGTCGGTTTCTGCGGTGACGTTCTGCGCCACAGGGAAGGTGTTATCACCAATGGTTTCCCCTTGAATCGCCACCAATATCTCGGAAGCGGCGCGGTTGCCTCCGCCATCAACGGTATAGCTTAGCGTCGTGACCCCCGCGCTCATGGCGGCATAGTCAAAGGTGTGCGCCTGCATATTGTCGATGCGTCCCAACCCGCCGCTATCATCGACATTCGACAGCGCCCATTTTTCGATGCCGACAGCGGTAACGGATTGTTCCAAATCCACTGTGCGGACATCATTAATCTTCATCTGTAAGGTGAAAGGCGCGGCAGTCAGTGCCGGTTTCTCTTCTGGATGATTATCCAGTGCGTTTCCGCTGTCACAGGCGCTGACGAGCAGCGCGGCCAGACTTACGGTCAATAATGTGGGTTTCATACCGATCATTCCTTTGGGCTGAAAAACCAATCATGAATGTGTGATGACGGGCCCGGCGCTCGCCATGATGGAGAGGTGGCATCGCATCCCTGAACGCCAGGCTCTGCAGGGGTTATAACGCGCGAATTCATTTGCAGTGTGGTGGGTGGCTGTAGGGGGGCGCGTTCACGGGGAAAGGTAAAGAACTGAAGGTTAAGTTGGATTACTTACCCTAAAAGCGTGATCGGGATCGCGTCTTGTTTCGGGTGCTGTTCCTGCCGTAGCGTGCCGCCTGTGGCGCACGATCTGTAGGTGATAGGGAGGGTAATAGGCCACAGGCTCAAGCTATGTGGAACGCCCAAAGCTCTGTCGCCACGCCCTGGGAGACAGGTCAAACGCGGCTTTAAAGTGCTTTCGGAACACGCTTTCGCTGCCAAATCCGGCCTGTTCGGCGATCTGGCTGATGGCCAGCTCACTGTGTTCCAGCAGGCGCTGGCTGTAGGCCAGTCGCTGCGCGGTGAGCCAGGGGATAAAGCTCATGCCGGTGTAGGCACGGAACTGCCGGGTAAAGGTTCGGCGGCTCACGGCGCAACGCTCCGCCACGCTGGCAACGCTGTGGTTGGTGGTCAGGTCACCCTGAATCCCTTCCAGCACGCGGGCCAGGGTGCCATCGCCTGCCCGGATACGGGGTACGGGGGCGGGGATATACTGCTTCTGGCCACCATGACGGTAAGGAGGGGCAACCAGAATGCGGGCCACCTCCGATGCCTTGTCGCTGCCGAGGGTTCGGCGCACCAGATGCAGGCAGCAGTCCATTGCGGCGGCCATTCCCGCTGAAGTCACCACACTGCCATGGTCGAGATAGAGCGGGTCCGGGTCCACATTTATTGCCGGGTAGGCTTGGGCCAGGTCATCGGCAAAGGCCCAGTGGGTGGTGGCGGTAAGCCCATCAAGCAGTCCGCTCTGCGCCAGCACCGCTGCCCCGAGACACAGCCCCACCACGGTGGCACCGCGCCGATGTGCCCGCTGCAACGCCTCCAGCAGCTCAGGCGGCGCTTGGGTGGTGACATCATGCCAGCCCGCCATAATGATCCAGTCCGCCTGTTCCAGCGCGCTTATGTCCGCAGCGATGTCCAGAGAGAAACGGGACATGGATGACAGAACGGGGCCATCCAGGCTGCAAACCGTCAGTTCAAAGGGATTCTCCTGATACTGGAAGGCATCATGAAACACCGCACAGGGGATTGAGAGATAAAGGGCGCTGATCCCTTCGTAGGCGATCACCACCACGCGTTGACGCGTCATAACGGACTCCAGATTCAGGCCGCTGGTACCCGGAACGTCAGGTTGGCCCAATTTGATTGAAGTGTGCCCTTTGAGCCACTGTTTTGCCAACGCCTGAAAAGCCACACTTGGCCGGTACGTTATTGAGGAGCCCGCTATGAAACTGCACCACCTGCGCAGCGCCACCTTTATCATTGAGTCCGGCGACCATCATATTCTGGTGGACCCCATGCTGGGGGCCGCAGGCAGTATCCCCCCCTTTGCGGTGGCCCGCTTTAAGGCCAGACGCAACCCGACGGTGGGTCTTCCTGCCAATGCCGAGGCAGAGCTCGGTCTGGTCACTCACAGCCTGATCACCCACAGCCATACCTTTGGCATGAAAACCTTTCAGCACCTTGATCATCTGGACAGCGCCGGCGAACAGTTTCTGAAAAAGGGCAATATTCCCGTCGGCACACCGGACAAAGACGCCGGCTACCTGGAGAAGCTGGGCCTGAATGTGACCCACGCGCTGAAGCCCTGGACCCCGACCCCCTATCTTGGTGGCACCATCACCGCCGTGCCCTGTCAGCATGGCCACGGTTGGATCCACACCCTGATGGCCAATGGTTACGGCTTCTACATCGAGCTGCCCGGCGAGCCCAGTCTCTATATCAGCGGCGATACGGTGCTGACGGAATCGGTAAAGCGCGCCCTGACCGAACTCAAGCCGGACATTGCTGTTCTGGCTGCGGGACAGGCACAGATGGATCTGGGTAAACCGCTGCTGATGGCGGGAGAGGAGTTGATGGCGTTTGTGAAGCTGGCGCCCGGCATCGTGGTGGCCAACCATATGGAAGCCCTGAATCATTGCGCGGTGGATCGAGCCACTTTCGCGGAGATGGCGGCGCAGGCAGGAGTGTTGGAACGGGTTCGCATCCCCGCAGATGGTGAAACCCTGACGTTTTGATCTGGCCAGCAACGACAACGCCCGGCTCAGCCCAGACGTTCTCTATCCCTGGCTGTCCGGTTGAGGGCGCTGGCATTGGCACAAAAAACGGGACCCATCGGGTCCCGTTTTTTGGTGTGCGGCTTAGGCCAGTTCGTCGGAGGCCACCTTGTAGGTGGGGTCTTCCAGCACGTTTACCTCCACCAGATCGCCGGCTTTGTGCAGCAGCTGGCGGCACTCCGGGCTGAGGTGGCGCAGGTGCAGGGTTTTGCCTTCACGCTGGTAGCGCTCCGCCAGGGTGTCGATCGCTTCCAGGGCGGAGTGGTCGGCCACCCGGGATGCGCCAAAGTCCACGACCACGTCCTGGGGGTCGTTCTTGGCGTCAAACAGGTCCAGGAAGCTGGTTACCGAGGCGAAGAACAGCGGGCCCTGGGGCTGATATACCTTCCAGCCCTGCGGGTCGAGTCCGGTTTTGGCGGTCATGTGGGTGGCGTGGTCCCAGGCGAAACGCAGGGCGGAGACGACCACCCCCACCAGCACCGCGACGGCCAGGTCGGTGATCACGGTGACGCCGGAAACCAGCACGATCACCAGGGCATCGGCCTTGGGCACTTTGCGCATGATGCGGAAGCTGGACCACTCAAAGGTGCCCAGCACCACCATAAACATCACGCCCACCAGCGCAGCCAGCGGGATCATCTCAATCAGGTGGGCACCAAACAGGATAAAGCCCAGCAGGAACAGCGCGGCAGAGGCACCGGACAGACGGGAG
>CAZWED010000116.1:0-9020 GCA_964632645.1 uncultured Ferrimonas sp.
CGATGTACGCCATCAAGAAAGTGCCGTCCATGAAGAAGTACGCTGGCAAGCTGTCCAACGTGTTCGTGACCGTGATGGGCCTGATCGCCATCAGCTCCATCGTCGGTGGTTTCTTCTAAGCGACCGAATGACTCCCAGGCCGGGGTCAGTGACCCCGGCTTTTTTTCCCCTAGTTACCTGAGGAATGCCCTGATGTTCAGTGTGTTTGATATCTTCAAAATCGGTGTTGGTCCCTCCAGCTCCCATACCGTTGGCCCCATGAAGGCGGCCAAGCAGTTCATTGATGACCTGCGCGCCATGGATAAGCTGCGTCAAGTGACCCGCATCAGCGTCGATATCTACGGTTCTTTGTCCCTTACCGGTAAAGGCCACCACACGGACATCGCGATCATCATGGGCCTGGGCGGCAACAGCCCCGAGACCGTCGACATTGATGGCATTCCTGAGTTTATTAGCCGGGTTGAGCAGACCGAGCGTCTGCCGGTGGGCATGCACTGCCACACCGTTGATTTCCCCCGTGACGCCGTCACCTTCCACGATGAAACCCTGCCGCTGCACGAAAACGGCATGAGCATCCACGCTTACATCGGTGAGGAAGTGGCGTACTCCAAGACTTACTACTCCATTGGTGGCGGTGCCATCGTAGAGGAGTCGCAGTTTGGTAAGCCGGACGCCAACCTGAAGCCGCTGCCGTACGCTTTTACCGACGCAGAGAGCCTGCTGGCGCTGTGTAAGGAAACCGGTATGAGCATCAGCGCGCTGATGATGGAAAACGAAAAGGTTTACCACAGCGAAGCCGACATCTACGAAGGTTTCGGCCAGGTGTGGAACGTGATGCGCGAGTGCATTGAGCGTGGCTGTGCCACCGAAGGTCTGCTGGCCGGTCCGCTGAAGGTGCCGCGTCGTGCCTCCGCCCTGCACCGTCAGCTGATCGCCAACGAGCGCACCAACAACGACCCGATGGCCATCATCGACTGGGTCAACATGTTTGCCTTGGCCGCGTCCGAAGAGAACGCCGCCGGTGGCCGCGTGGTGACCGCGCCGACCAACGGTGCCGCGGGCATCATTCCGGCGGTACTGGCGTACTACGACAAGTTCATCGAAAAAGTGGGCGTGAAGCAGTACACCAAGTTCTACCTGGCCGCGGGCGCCGTCGGTGCGCTGTACAAGATGAACGCTTCCATCTCCGGCGCCGAAGTGGGCTGTCAGGGTGAAGTGGGCGTGGCCTGCTCCATGGCGGCCGCGGGTCTGGCTGAACTGATGGGCGCCAGCCCCTCCCAGGTGTGCATCGCGGCCGAGATTGCGATGGAGCACCATCTGGGTCTGACCTGTGACCCGGTTGCCGGCCAGGTTCAGGTGCCCTGCATTGAGCGTAATGCCATTGCCTCCGTTAAGGCGATCAACTCCACCCGCATGGCGATGCGCCGCAACTCCGAGCCCTGCGTCTCCCTGGATAAGGTGATCGCCACCATGTACGAGACCGGTAAGGACATGCACCCGAAATACCGCGAGACATCCCGTGGCGGTCTGGCCATCAAGGTGCTGAACGTCTGCTAAGACGAGCGCCCACAAAAAACCCGCCTTTTGGCGGGTTTTTTATTGCCGGTTTGGGGCGGGCACTGGCGCGGGCGACACTCAGTAGCGGGTAAACACCAACAGCGCGTGGGAGGGGGTGCGCAGCTCGCGCAATTCGACGTGTGCCGGCAGACGTTGCTGCAGCGCACCGAGCGCGAGCTGCCACGCCACCTCGTTATCGAAGTCGTGGCCCACCAGGCAGCGTCGCTCACGGCATATCAGGGCGTGGCCGAGTGGCTCCGCCAGGGGACCCAGCCATTCGGGACTCAGCCAGTCCTGGCTCCAATCCCCCCAGCGGGTGTCCTGATAGAAGCGGTGCCACCAGATTTGTATGGTGGTGTCCATCGCCTCCGGTGTGGGCAGTTCGGCAATGGCGACAAAACCGTTCAGCGTCTGGCCATTGTCGTCAGCCAGCCAGACCCGGCCCTGGTACTCAACCACATCGGCGTGGCGCCGATAGGCCTGGGCCAGGATGTCGAAACCGGGATCCGTCGGTGTGATGCGGCCACGGTACGCGGCCGGGTAGGACGGCGCCGTTTGCGGAATGGCCGCATGGTGTGAGGTCAGTGCCGGTGAGGTCAGCCGGGGCATCAACGTGGCCAATCCCAGCCACAGTACCCCGGCCAACAACGGGAACAGGCTCCATCTGCTCCGGTGCATAATGCGCTCGCATGTTGGCGAAATGTAGCGAGCAGTTTAGCGAAATGCGCTCAGCGTGTGGTGCTTTTTCCGGCAAGAAAGTCGCTGACTCGCTCTGCCGGCAGAGGTCGGCCCAGGTGATAGCCCTGCCCGTATTGGCACCCCATCGCCTTCAGCATCTCTACGTGCTTGGGGTTGTCGATGCCTTCGGCGTTCACCTTCATGCCCAGTGCGGTGGCGAGGTTCAGGATGGCGGTGATCACCGCTTCCGCCCTCGGGTCCTGATGAAGGCGACTGACGAAACTGTGATCCACTTTCACGATGTCCAGTGGCAGGCGGTGCAGGTAGCTCAGGCTGGAGTAGCCGGTGCCGAAGTCGTCCATCATCAGGCGGATCCCGAGGCGTCGCAGCTGACGCAGCACGTTGGCGGCCTGGTCCGGTTGATGCAGCAGGGAGCGCTCGGTGATCTCGATCAGCAGCGACTGGGGCGACAGGCCGGAGAGCTTCAGGGATTGCATCACCACGTCCAGGCTGTCTGCCCGGTTAAACCATTCGGAGCTCAGGTTGACGCTGACCCCCACTCGGGCGAGGCGAGGATACTTGCGCTGCCAGAGGGAAAACTGCTTGCAGGCCTGGTTCAGCACCCAGCGGTCCAGTGGCAGGATCTGGTGGGTCTCTTCCATCAGCTCAATAAAGTCGCCGGGCAGCAGCAGGCCCCGCTCGGGGTGGCGCCAGCGCACCAGCGCCTCGAAACCCACCAGTTGCGCGGTGCCAAGGTTCCAGACGGGCTGGTAGTACACTTCAAACTGTTCCAGCTCCAGAGCCCGCTGGAGCTCATTCTCCAGCTTCATCCGGTGCTGGGCCGCTTCCCGCATGCTGTTGTCGAACACCACCGGCACGGAGCGGTGGGTCTGTTTGGCCCGATACATGGCGACGTCGGCATCCCGCAGCAGCTCCACCGGCGTTTGATAGTGGCCAAGGCCAAAGGCGATGCCGATGCTGGTGCCGCTGTAGATCTCCTCCCCGTCAATGTGGAACGGTTTGGCGAGTACCGCCTGGATCCGTTCGGCACTCTGCAGGGCGTCATCGTCGCAGCTGAGGTGCTCCAGCAGGATGGCAAACTCGTCGCCACCCAGGCGGGCCACGGTATCCGAGCCACGGACACACCCGCTTAACCGGCTGGCCACCTGGGCCAGCAGGCGATCGCCCGTCAGGTGGCCCAGAGAGTCGTTGATCACCTTGAAGCGGTTCAGGTCGAGAAACAGCAGCGCGTAGTGGAAGTTGGGATCCCGCGCTTTGATGGACAGCACCTGATGAAGGCGCTGCATGATCAGGCTGCGGTTGGGCAGGCCGGTCAATTCGTCGTGCAGCGCATCGTGACGCAGTTGCGACTCCATTCTGCGCCGCTCTTTGATCTCGTGCTGCAGCGCCTGGGTACGCTGCTCGACCGCCAGTTCCAGTGCCTGCTGGTTGTTCGCCAGCCGCTCCGCTGCACGTCGCCAGCGGATCACCCCGGCGATGTGGTGGGCCAGGTAGCCGATAAGCTTCAGCTCCTCCTCGCCGTAGGCGGTGGGGTTGACGTAATCCTGCAACACCAGGGCGCCGAGCGGCACGCCATCGTGGCACAGCGGTGCCCCCAGCCAGCATTGGGAGATCCGGCCCTGAGGGGTGATCTCCTGCTGCTCTGCCAGCTGTTCCATCTGGTCGAAGTTCAGCAATATGGGGCGGCTCTGGCGCAGCAGGTATTCGGTCACGCCGCGGCCCAGCAGGCGAGAGTCCGGTACCTTGGAGTGCGCGTCGCGACTGTAGGGGAAATGCAGCCGTTCGCCGTCGTCATCCAGCAACGCCACATAGAAGTTGTCGGCCATCAGCAGTTCGCCGATCAGCTGGTGAAAGCCGGCGTACAGGTCGGGCAGGGGGGCGCTGGACTGACTGAGCTCGGTGATGCGGTAAAGCACCGAGAGGATCTTATCGGAGCGCGCCGGGCCGGGGCCCAGTTTGGGACGATGCTCCAGCTGTTGGACCAGACCCTGGGCGATAAAGGGGGCCAGCCGGCTCAGGCAGGCCAGGTGCTCCGTGCGGTAGCGCTGCTTGTTGTAGCTCTGTACGCCCAGCGCCCCGATGACCTGGCCTTCGTGCTCCAGCACCACGCCCAGCCAGCTGTCGGGCAGAGGCCCCAGCAGGCGGATCTGCCCCCGGCTGACCATGGAGCTGATCTCCACCTGGTGCAGCAGCATGGCGCGTCGCCGTTTGAGCAGATGGTCGGTGAGGCCGTGACGCAGGCTGTCCGGCGGCACCGGCATGCGGCTGTCCTGGCACCACAGCAGACGCGGGCCCGCCTCTTCAAGCAGGGCGACAAAGCCGTTGTTGGCGGGCAACAGGGAGGCGAGGAGTGTGAACAGGCCCTGGCAAAACGCGTGGGGGGCACTGGCTTCGGCGGCCAGTTGCGCGATGTGGAACAGGAGCTGCTGATCCTGTTCTGGGGTATCCGTCGCGTTGGGGGAGGCGGCAGCCTGTGACGATGGCATCTGGGGTGAACGTCCGTTTCAGTAATCGGCACAGTTTGCCATCAGACCCGAGGCCTGTCATGAGTGGAAGCCATTGTTTTGGAGACAGATATGAACACGCCACCGAATCGGTGGCGTGGAATGGGGTTCAGTCGTCCAGATCGTCGCTGCTGCTGTCGTCATCACTGTCATCGTTGGTGCCCCGGGGGGTGCCGCTGATGGTGATCAGACGTTTGCCTTGACTCGCTTTCAGATACTTGGCCCAGAGTCGTTCCAGCGGAGTACAACCCTCCACCTTACCTCGGACAAACTCGACAAAATGTTGCTCGTCGTCCGTTTGCGGTGGCCGACTGCCGTTGGACAGGGCCATCATGGCCTGACCGTGGCGCTCAAGCAGATCCGCTTCGGTAATGGTGAAGGTACCGCTACGACGGAACCCACGGGGAAAATGACGGTTATCAAAGAATTTTTGCTCAGAGCTAAAGCTTTGACTTGCTGTCATGTGTTTTCAGCCTCAGTGAATCAGAGTTAGCGTCACGCTGGCAAAAATATATGAGAGCCAGGCGACAGCTAAAAACAAAATATTTTCTCAGTTAGCGCAAATGGCTTTTATGCCTCGGCGGGTTGCTGGGGCGTGGTGCGATCATCGAACAGACCCAGGCGGATCCGGATAAAGTGGAAGATCTCCCGGGGGATGTTGATGTCGACCACTTTCTCCAGTCCTTCAAAGCCCGGAGAGGAGTTGGCTTCGCAGATTTTGAAGTGATCGGTATCGAACAACAGGTCGATGCCGGCCACGTCCAGACCCACGGCACGGGAGCACTGGGTGGCGAGCCACTCAATCTCCGGGGTCATCTCTGCGGGCTTCAGGCTGCCGCCGTTGCTGTAGTTGGCTTTAAAGTCACCGTCTTTGGCGATACGCTCAAAACAGGCTACGGCACGGCCACCGATGGTGAACACGCGCAGGTCACGACCGTGAGACGCTTTGATGAACTCCTGCAGAATGATGTTGGCGTTCTGCGCGGTGGCTTCGATAAGCTGCATCAGGTCGTTGAATTCGCTGGCGTCCTTGGACAGGAACACGCCGCTGCCCTGAGTGCCGGTGAGGGTTTTGATCACCACCGGGAAACCGAGGGACTTTTTGACCAGATCAACGTCAACCGGGAACTTCACCAGCATGGTGTTCGGCGTCGGCAGATTTTCCTGGGCCAGGATCTGCTGGGTAAACAACTTGTCCTTAACGGCTTCGATGCTGTGAGACTGGTTGACCACGTACACCCCGAGGCGCTCCAGGTGTCGGATCAGGGCCAGGGCGAAGTAAGTGGTGCCAGAACCCATGCGGGGCAGCACAAAGTCAGGCAGAGAGACTCGCTCCCCATGCAGCAGAATGCTACGGTCGCCTCCTTGAGTGACCTTAAGGTCGAAGTCTTCAGGGGCGTACACTTCCAGTTGGATGTTCTGCTTGGCGGCTTCTTCCATAAAGCGGTCAATTTCGTAGCGCTCAGGCTTCAGCAGATTGGCGCAATCCTTGTAGATGATCCAGCCGCGCATAGGATGATCTCCAGTTAATGTTAAGTTGTTTACTATCAAAGCCTTGCTACAAATTTCGACTCGATACTGGCCCGCCGGTTTGGGGGCCGGCTAGTATAGGGCGCGTGGCCAAAGGCCAAAGCGAAAAATTTTTGCGTTGAGCTAAAACAAAACTATGGATACCGAGCTTCTGAAAACCTTTCTGGAGGTCTACAAAGCGGGGCGTTTCAGCCGCGCGGCGGAGAACCTCTACCTGACCCAGTCTGCGGTCAGCTTCCGCATCCGGCAGCTGGAGCAGAACCTGGGTGTGGCCCTGTTTGCCCGCCAACGCAGCCAGTTGACGTTGACCGCAGCGGGGGAAAGATTGCTCCCCCACGCCGAAGCCATTTTGAGCAATCTGGAGCGGGCACGGCTGGAAGTGGCGCTGGGGGAAGACCAGCACAATCAGCTGGCCATTGGCGGTACCGCCAATATCTGGGACGGGGTGCTGGGCGAGGCCCTGCCGCGGATCCACCGGGCGCTGCCCACCCTGGCGATGCGGGCGGACTCCCTGACCTCAGCGCAACTGACCCGGCAACTGCTGGAGCGCACCCTCGATCTGGCGGTGATGTTTGACCCGCCGAAAGCCGAGGGGCTGGCCATCGAGGAGCTGCCCTGTATCCGTCTGCTGCCGGTGACCACCAACGAGGAGGGCACCATGAGCGGTTACGTCCACGTGGACTGGGGCACCGCCTTCGACATTCGCCTGGCCCGCCAGAGTGGCCCGACGCCTCAGCCGGTACTGCGGGTCAGCACCAGTCACATCGCCCTGCGCTTTTTGCTCAATTGCGGGGGCAGCGCCTATCTGCCGGAGGATCGGGCGGCTCCGCTGATCCAGGAGGGGCGTCTGTGGCTGGTAGAAGATGAGCCGACGGTGGAGCGCCAGGTCTTTTGTGCCTGGAACGAACACAATGAAAACCGGGACTTGCTTGAAGACGTACGTAATCTATTGAAAGAAGGACGAGATCTGGATCTCGGCTAAACTGTCGTGCAAAGTGGGGCTATTCTTCATCGGAACAGGAGCTACCGATGTTTCTCGACTACTTTGCGCTGGTGATGCTGGTGTTTGTGGCGCTGGTGCTGTTCTACGGCATCATCGCCATCCACGACATCCCTTATGAGATCGCCAAACATCGCGATCACCCTCACCAGGACGCGATCCACGTTGCGGGCTGGGTCAGCCTCTTTACTCTTCATGCCATCTGGCCTTTCCTCTGGATCTGGGCGACGCTGTATCGCTCCGAACGCGGCTGGGGGTTTGCCCAGCGTCAGGAAGCGTTGGAGAAGCGGGAAACCGCGCTGGAGGGCCGGGAGTCTGAGCTCGAGCGCCAGGTGGCGGAGTTGCGCACGGAGTTGGCGCAACTGAAAGCGGATTTTCAACGCGGACAGGGAGGTGAATGATGGATCTTCTGCTGATTCTTACCTACGCCGCCCTGTGTGTCGGGATCTTTAAAGTCTTCAAAATCCCCCTGAACAAGTGGACCGTCCCCACGGCGGTGCTTGGCGGGGTGGTGCTGATTGGCACCCTGCTCCTGCTGATGAACTACAACCACCCCTTTACCCCCCTGGCCCGCCAGGTGTACGTCGCCACGCCCATCGTGCCGACGGTGCGCGGCATCGTGGTGGAAGTGCCGGTGAAGCCGAACCAGCCGCTGCAAAAAGGCGACGTGCTGTTTCGTATTGATGATGCCCGTTATCGGGACGAGGTGGAGCGTTACCTGGCCGAGCTGACCGCGGCAGAATCCGAGCGGGACCGCACCCTGGCTGCGTTTAAGCGCTATGAAGAGGGCTTCAAGCGGGGCGGGGCTTTCACCGAGCTGGAACTGGACAACCGTCGCCAACTCTACCTCTCCGCCGAAGCTCAGGTGCAGCGCACCCAGGCGATGCTGGATAAGGCCCAGGTCGACCTGGCGGAAACCGTGGTTCGCGCGCCGGACGATGGCTACGTCACTCAGGTGGCGCTGCGCCCCGGCATGATGGCGGTGCCCCTGCCGCTGAGACCGGTGATGGTGTTCATTAATAATGAGGACGATCGTTTCGTGGGGGCTTTTAACCAGAAGTCGCTGTTGCGGCTGCGCGAAGGGTACGAAGCGGAAGTGATCTTCGAGGCGATCCCGGGGCGGGTGTTTAAAGGCCGGGTCAGCCAGGTGCTTCCCAACATCGCGGAGGGGCAGATCCAGGCGTCTGGCACCCTGCTCAGTTCAGACCTGCTGGTGCGTCGTGGCCGCGCCTTTGTGGAAGTGGCGCTGACCGACGACATCTCGGATCTGGGGCTGCCGGATGGGGCCCATGCGGAGATCGCGGTCTACTCCGACAAGTTCACCCATGTTTCCATCATCCGGCGCGTCCTGTTGCGGATGAAGAGCTGGCAGAACTACCTCTTCCTTGAGCACTGAGCGACTCATTGAATCAAAAGCCCGGCAAAATTGCCGGGCTTTTTGATTTCGGTCAACCGCCGGGCGGGTGCCCTTCGGGTCACGTCATATCCTTATAAAGGACCTCACAACAGATGGAGGTACGACGTGGCAAGACGTTACCCGGTTGGAACCGGTCCTGACCATCCCTTTGGTCGCTTTGCGCAGCGCCTGCCCAGCCTGTTTGAGCGTTGGGACAGGGATTGGTTACCGCTGTGGGGGGAGGGGGAGGAACCCTTGATTCCTGCAGTGGATCTTAAGGAGGAGGAGGACAAGCTGGTGCTCAAGGCTGACCTGCCCGGCCTGAGCGAAAAGG
>CAZWED010000117.1:0-9017 GCA_964632645.1 uncultured Ferrimonas sp.
TGTCAGACCCCTGTTGCTGTTGCTTGGCTTGTTCCTGGCGGTACTGGCAGGACTGATGCTGGTGCCGGTGGGGTTTTCCCTCTACCACAAAGAGGGCCTGGTGCAGGACTTCCTGCTCTCCGCCGCACTGACCGGCGGCGTGGCCTTTGTTGCCCTCGGCAGCAGCTGGGGGTGCAAAGTCACCCTCCACACCCGAGATTTTTATCTGTTCACCACCCTCACCTGGTTTGTGGTGGCGCTGTTCGCGGCCCTGCCCTTCACTTTCTTCCACGCCATCAGCTACACCGACGCCTTTTTTGAGACCATGTCCGGCATCACCACCACAGGTTCCACCGTGATGTCAGGACTGGACAACGCCCCCTGGTCGATTCTCATCTGGCGCTCGCTGCTGCAATGGATGGGGGGCATCGGGTTCATCGCTGTCGGCGTGGCCATTCTGCCGCTGATCAACGTGGGGGGGATGAGGCTGTTCCGCACCGAGTCCTCGGACTGGTCGGATAAATCGCTGCCCCGCACCAAGGTGATTGGCCGGGCGCTGGTGACGGTGTACCTGATGTTGACCGTGCTGTGCGGGACCGGCTACTACCTTTCCGGCATGACGGTGTTCGAGGCGATCAACCACGCGATGACCACCGTTTCCACCGGAGGCTACTCCACCACCGACAGTTCCATGACCCACTTCAGCACAGCGGCGCACTGGAACGGCACCCTCTTTATGTTCCTCAGCGGCATGCCCATGTTGCTGTACGTGCAGAGCCTGTACCGTCGCTCGTGGGCACCGTGGAAGGACCAGCAGGTGCGCGGCTACACCCGCTTCGTGGTTGTCGCTTCGCTGATTCTGGCGATCTGGCTGGCCCGGGTTCAGGAGATGGATTTCTTCCCGGCCCTGACGCTGGCGGCGTTTAATCTGGTTTCCGTGGTCACCACCACCGGCTTTGCCTCGACGGATTACAGCCAGTGGGGGCCAGCGGCCAACATCATCTTCTTCCTGCTGATGTTTGTCGGTGCCTGTTCCGGCTCCACAACCGGGGCGATCAAGATCTTCCGTTTTCAGTTGGCCGGCGCCGTGGTGATGAAAGCCCTGCGCCAGCATATCCACCCCAATGCGGTGGTGCCGCAGCTCTACAACCGACGACTGATCAACGAGGAGATCCTGCGCTCACTGGTGGCCTTCACCATGCTCTTTATGGCCACCATCGCGGCCCTGTCGCTGTTTCTGGTGCTGGTCGGCGTGGACCCCATCTCCAGCCTGACGGGCGCCGTCACAGCGGTGACCAACGTGGGTCCGGGGTTGGGAGAGGTGATAGGGCCCGCCGGCAACTTTGCGTCGTTGCCGGATTCGGCCAAGTGGGCCCTGAGTGTTGGGATGCTGCTGGGACGACTGGAGATCGTCACCGTTGCAGTACTGTTCCTGAGAACCTTCTGGGGTTACTGATTCAGGACAGGGTGGCCAGATGGCGGGCGTAGTCCCGCACATCTTCCCAGTCGGTGTAATCGATCACCGTTTTCGGGTCAGTCGGGCCATTGGTCATCTTCATGATCAGACGGATCGCCAGGCTGTCCCAGAATCCCCAGTTCGGGTAATCCACCTTACCGGCGATCACCTTCAGGTCGCTCGGGCGCCACGGCGAGAGTTCCAGGAACTTCTGCATGTAGCGGTTCCCCTCCACCGTCGACTTCTCCGGCGTGCGGGCCACCACGGACACATTGAAGAAACTGCTGGGGCGGGCGTCCAGCTCGGCCCGGTTGGCCTCGATAAACGCAAAGACGCTTTTGTCGTAGGTGCCGTAGAGCACCGGGGCGCCCAGCACCACGCGCTGATAACGGGGCCAGTCAATGCCCTCCCGCTCCGCTTCGAGAAGATCCATCATGTCGCAGTTTTGCCCCTCATCCTTAAGGGTTTCCATGATGGTGCGGGCCACGCGGGCCGTGTGGCCGCCGCGGCTCATGTACAACACCAGTGTCCGTGTCATCTGCTCTCCTGCGTAGTAAAACGGGGGGTTGGAGTCTCAGTGTGGCGCCCGTCCCCGGCCTTTGCCGAGCCGGGGATCACAAAGCCCCTGACCTGAGCCAGGGATATGCGAAAAAACGAGATCCGGCTCTAAGTATTAACAAAGTCAGCAGATAGAATTAATATTAGTTCTGACTAATTTTTCTACGAGGTTGCGATGACGCCCGAAATCGACATTGCCGACATGGCGGATAACGCCGAAGCCGCTTCCCGGTTGCTCAAGTCCATCGCCAACGGGCATCGCTTGATGATCCTCTGTCTGCTGCTGGATAAAGAGCTGACCGTGGGTGAACTGAACGACCAGGTTCCCCTGAGCCAATCCGCCCTTTCTCAGCACCTGGCCGTGCTGCGTAAAGAGGGGCTGGTCACCACGCGCAAAGAGGCGCAGATGGTGTGGTATCAACTGGCCAGCCCGGAAGTGGAGAAGATCCTCTCTACGCTGCACCAGATCTACTGCGCACCGTCCGGGTCATAACGCGGCACAGCGATCCGCAAAACGCTCCACCTCGCCCCAGTCGGTGTATTCCACCACCGCATCCGGTTGGGTCGGCCCTTTGGTCATCCACATGATGAAACGGATTATCTGACGATCCCAAAACGAGTAGATCGGGTAATTCAGTTTGCCGGCAAACACCCCCAGCAACCCGGGTTGCCAGGGGCTTTGTCGTGCAAACTTCACCATGTACGGGTTGGTTTCCGGCGTGTTCTTGTTGGCCTTGCGGGCCACCAGGTTGACGCAAAAGAAGGCACCAGGAAGCTGGCGCAATGCCGCGCAATGCGCGTCGATAAAGGCCATCAATTCGGGCCGGAACTTACCGTAGCGGATCGACGCCCCGATGATCACCTTATCCACCTCCGCCAGCAGCGCGCCGCCCTTTGAGAGTTCCGCCACCGTCACCCATTGTCCCTGGGCCTCCAGTCGGGCCTGCAGGCGCTCCGCGATGCGTCGGGTCTGGCCGTCGACGGTGGAATAGAGGATCAGCACCCGCTTCATGACTCGCTCCTTGTCAGCTCTTCCAGAATGCCGGTGAGAACAGCACCAGCAGGGTAAAGATCTCGAGACGCCCAAACAGCATTGCCAACACCAGCAACCACTTGGCGGTATCGGTAATGTCACCGAAGTGGCTGGCCACTGCCCCCAGGCCCGGGCCCAGGTTGTTCAGGCAGGCCACGGTGGCACTGAAGGCGGTGATGTCGTCCATGCCGGTGGCGATCAGCGCCACCATAAACAGCGCAAACAGGCCGGCATAGGCGGCGAAGAACCCCCACACCGCGTCAATCACCCGATCCCCCACCGCCTTGTTGTTAAGACGGATGGAGTACATGGCCCGGGGGTGGATTAGGCGCTTCACCTCACGTCCCCCCTGCTTCAGCAGCAGGACAATCCGCACCACTTTCATGCCGCCGCCGGTGGAGCCGGCGCAGCCGCCAACGAAACTGGCCAGGATCAGCAGGATGGGCAGGAACAGCGGCCACTCGGAAAAGCTCTGAGTGGCAAACCCGGCCGTGGTGGAGATGGACACCGCCTGGAACATGGCGTGGTCGAGGGTAGACTCCGGCGATTCATAGATGCCGCTGTTGAGCAGCACCAGGAAACAGATGGCGGTGATCACCAGCTGGAAGCCAAGGAACACCTTGACCTCGGTATCACGAAAGTAGGTTTTCAGGTTGATGCCACGACGGCCAAAGGCGGTGAAGTGCAGGCTGAAATTCACCCCGGCAATCAACAGGAAAACAACACAGATGGCGTTGATAATACGACTGTCAAACTGCCCCATGCTGGCGTCATAGCTGGAGAAGCCGCCGATGGAGACGGTGGAAAACGCGTGCCCCACCGCATCAAACAGGTTCATCCCCGCCAGCCAGTACGCCAGGGCACAGGCGATGGTGAGCGCCAGGTAGATGTACCACAGGGCTTTGGCCGTCTCGGCAATGCGAGGAGTCATCTTGTTGTCTTTGACCGGCCCGGGCGTCTCACAGCGATAGAGCTGCATTCCCCCAACGCCAAGCATCGGCAACACGGCAACCGCCAATACAATGATCCCCATGCCGCCGAGCCATTGCAGCAGGTGGCGGTAGAACAGGATCGCTTTGGGCAGATGATCCAGCCCGGTGATCACCGTGGCACCCGTCGTGGTCAGAGCGGAGAACGCCTCGAACATGGCGTCGGTAAAGCTCAGATCCGGCTGCTCCGCCAGCGCCAGAGGAATCGCACCGATGGAGCCCAGCACCGTCCAGAACAGCACGACGATGAGAAAGCCCTCACGGGCACGCAGCTCCTGCTTGGCGTGACGATTGGGGTACCAGAGCAGCAGCCCCAGCACCAGGGAGAGGCCAAAAGCCTGGACGAAGGTGGTGCCTCCACCATCTTTGTAGATCACAGCGATCAGAGCCGGAGGCAACATGGTGATGCTGAACAGCGCCACCAACAGGCCGATGATCCGGGTTATGGTCCGGTATTCCATTGACAATGTAATGAATTGATTTGCCGCTAGGATACTTGAGAGCGTCCGTGCATTCACCCCTGTGACGGTTTATCAACCTCTAACCGTCCTGCACTGCGTTGTTGCAGGTCCGCCTCAAACGCCGCTAACGCCGCCCGGGGCAGGGCCAGTTCGAGCCGGATATCGACATCGAAGTGTTGCGCCAGCACCTGGCCACCATGTTGCGCCACCAGATACTCCAGCAGAGGCAGGTCTCCGTAGTCGCCACGCACTCCGAGAGTCATCATCGGCACGTACGGGGTGGTGCTCAGCGACGCCAGCGCCAGCTTCACACCCCCCGCATACGCTCTCACCAGCCCGCCTACGCCCAGCTTGGTGCCGCCGTAATACCTTACGCACACCGCCGCCAGCTGGCCCACATCACTGCCCAGCAGCACATTGAGCATAGGCCGTCCGGCGGAGCCTGCCGGCTCGCCGTCGTCGGAAGCGCCGATCTCCCGGGTACACCCCGGGGGACCCGCCACGAACGCCAGGCAGTGGTGGCTGGCTTCCGGATGTTCCGCTTTAAGCCGGGCCTGAAGGGCACGGGCTTCCGCGCCACTCTGGACCCGCTCGATCACCGTCAGAAAACGGCTGCGTTTGATCAACTCCTCAACTTCAACCGGCGCCGCCGGCACGACGAAGCTGTCGCTCATCAGGCCAGACCGTGCTTCCGGGTCAGGTTGATCACGCCATCGGCGGTGACCACCACATCGTCTTCGATGCGGATGCCACCAAAGGGCCGGAGTTCGTCAATCACCGGAGTGTTCAACCGGGCCCTGGCGTCCTCGGGCAGGTCGTTGATCAGGGTGTCGATGATGTACAGTCCCGGCTCAATGGTCAGCACCATGCCCGGCTCGATAAGGCGGGTGCAGCGCAGCGCGGGGTAGCACTCCGGCGCCGCCATGTGAGTGCCCTGCTCGTCCTGCATAAAGCCCGCCACGTCATGCACCTGCAGGCCAATCTGGTGACCCAGCCCATGAGGGAAGAAGGCGCGGGTAATGCCCAGTTCAAAGGTTTCTTCGGCACTGCCATTGACCAGTTCAAACCGCACCATCAGCTCCGCCACCTTGCGATGCATCATGTCGTGCAGTTCGCTGTAACGCAGTCCCGGCCGGATGGCGTCGATGATCTCAAGCTGGGCAACATCCATCGCCTGCACCAGCTGGCCGAAGCGGCTGTCCGGGTCTTTGGCGTAGGTGCGGGTGATGTCAGCGGCATAGCCGTTGACCGAGGCACCGGCGTCGATGAGGAAGCTCAGGCTGTCTGCCGGCGCCTGACGCTCCAGGGCAGTGTAGTGCAGGATGGCGCTGTGCTCATTGAGGGCAATGATGTTGCCGTAGGGCACATCGTTTTCACCATGCTGGGTGGCATTCAGGTAGGCCTGCTGGATAGCAAATTCCGAGGCACCGGCCAGAAACGCGTCACGGGCAGCCCGATGACCGGCCACCGCGATGCGGTTCGCTTCATCCATGCAGGCGATCTCGTAATCGGTCTTGAAGCTGCGGTGGTAATGCAGGAAGTCCAGCAGCGGCAGAGGGTTGACCTGCGCCAGGCCGAGCGCGTCGGCGCGTTCGGGATGCGCTCCGAGGTACGCCATCTTCGTCCGCTCGGCCGGCAGCAGTTCAGCCACCTGTTCCAAGCGTTCAAACGGCACCAGATTGACCTGCTCCACCCAGTACTCGGTCGGCAGCGGCGGCACTTTATGCCAAAAATCGATGGGACGATAAAACAGCAAGGTCGGTTTTTCGCCTACCTTCACTACCAGGTAACAGTGAGGGTTATCGACCACAGGCACCCAGTGCTTGAAATGCGGATTCACCTTGAAGGGGTAGTCCATGTCATCCAGAAAGATCCGGTGCGGTTCACCGGCGTGGATGATGATCCCTTCCAGTCCCAGCCTGGCCAGGATGGTGTCGGCTCGTTGGCGCAGGGTCTGGACATGATCGGGATAGGTCTGGGCTAATCGTTCCATGGTGTACTCGCAATCGTTCAGGTGAATTGCCCGGAGTGTATCACCGGGCCTGGGTCAATTCATGCCACGGAGTTTAAACACCCGTTTTAAATAGGTGTTGCAATTTACCGTGACGCGCCTCACACTTGCTCACAATGCCATCACTCAGATGTGGTAAAAAAGGAACCCAACCATGATCTTTGAGAGTAATGCCCTCAGCGTCGATTGGCTGGAACCCGGCATCGCCCAGATGACCTTCGATGCCGAAGGCTCCGTCAACAAATTCGACCGCAACACCCTGTCCCAATTCGACCAGGCCCTGGACCGCCTCGCCGAGCAGTCCGAGCTGAAAGGCCTGGTGCTGGCTTCCGCGAAAGGCGCCTTTATCGTCGGCGCGGACATCACCGAATTTCTGACCCTGTTCGCCGAACCCGAAGCGACCCTCCAGCACTGGCTGGAGGAGACCAACGCCATCTTTAATAAGCTTGAAGATCTGCCGGTTCCGACCATTGCGGCGGTGAACGGGTTTGCCCTGGGGGGCGGCTGCGAAGCGATCCTGGCGTGCGACCTGCGCGTGGCCGACACCTCGGCACGCATCGGCCTGCCGGAGACCAAGCTGGGCCTGATCCCCGGTTTTGGCGGCACCGTCCGCCTGCCGCGGGTGATCGGCGCCGACAACGCGATGGAGTGGATCACCACCGGTAAAGAGCACCGCCCCGACGCCGCTTTAAAAGTGGGCGCCATTGACGCCGTCGTGGCGCCGGAAGCGCTGAAGGACGCGGCGGTTGCCATGCTCAAGCGCGCCATCGCCGGCGAACTGGACTGGCAGGGCCGTCGCGCTCGCAAGCAGTCGCCGCTGAGCCTCTCCAAGATCGAGGCCACCATGTCCTTCACCACCGCCAAAGGGATGGTGGCGATGCAGGCAGGCCCACACTACCCTGCCCCGCACGCCGCGGTCGCTGTTGTGGAACAAGCCGCCAGCCAGGGCCGTACTGACGCTCTGAAGGCGGAACACCACGCCTTTATCAAGCTGGCCAAAGGCGAGGTGGCCACCGCGCTGGTCGGCCTGTTTATGAACGACCAGTACGTTAAGGGCAAAGCCAAGAAGGCCACCAAGCTGGCCAAACCGGTTGAGCTGGCTGCCGTGCTGGGTGCGGGCATCATGGGAGGCGGTATCGCCTACCAGTCCGCCGTCAAAGGCACGCCGGTGGTGATGAAAGACATCGCCCAGCCCGCCCTGGACCTGGGCCTGAACGAAGCGGCCAAGCTGCTGGGTAAGCAGGTTGAACGGGGTCGTCTCAAGCCGGACGGCATGGCCAAGGTGCTGAACAACATTGTGCCGAGCCTGGATTACGCCCCGGTTTCTCACGCCGACATCGTGGTTGAAGCCGTCGTGGAGAATCCCAAGGTTAAAGGGATTGTCCTGGCGGAAGTGGAAGGCGTGGTTGCCGAGGATGCGGTGCTGGCCTCCAACACCTCCACCATCTCCATTGACCTGCTGGCCAAGAACCTCAAGCGTCCGGAAAACTTCTGTGGCATGCACTTCTTCAACCCGGTGCATCGTATGCCACTGGTGGAAGTGATCCGCGGTGAGAAAACCTCCGACGAAACCATCGCCAAAGTGGTGGCTTACGCCGCCAAGATGGGCAAAACCCCCATCGTGGTGAACGACTGCCCCGGCTTCTTCGTTAACCGGGTGCTCTTCCCCTACTTCGCCGGTTTCAGCCTGCTGCTCAAAGAGGGCGCAGACTTCCAGCAGATCGACAAAGTGATGAGCAAGCAGTTTGGCTGGCCGATGGGCCCGGCTTACCTGCTGGACGTGGTCGGTATCGACACCGCCCACCACTGCCTCGATGTGATGGCGGCCGGATTCCCTGAGCGCATGGGCAAACTGGAGAATGACCCGGTTGACCTGATGTTCCGTGCGGATCGCTACGGCCAGAAGAACAGCAAAGGGTTCTTCCAGTACGCGCCAGACCGCAAAGGCAAGCCGAAGAAAGCGGTGGATGAAGCCGCTCTGGCAATGCTGGCGGACGCCTACGGTGCGCCGAAGGCCTTTGACGCCGAAACCATCATCGCCCGCACGATGGTGCCGATGATCAACGAAACCGTTCGCTGCCTGGAGGAAGGCATTGTCGCCTCTCCGGCCGAGGCTGACATGGCGCTGCTGTATGGCATCGGTTTCTCCGCCTTCCGCGGCGGCATCTTCCGCTACCTGGATACCCTCGGTCTGGATCGCTTCGTCGCCATGGCCGATCAGTACGCCCATCTTGGGCCGCTGTACCAGGTGACCGATAAACTCCGTGAAATGGCCGCCCAGGGCGCGCGTTTCTATCAAGGACAGTAAGGAGCGAGAAGATGAACCAGGCTGTTATTGTCGATTGCATCCGTACCCCGATGGGCCGTTCCAAAGGCGGGGTGTTCCGTAACGTGCGGGCCGAATCCCTGTCCGCGCACCTGATGAGCCAACTGCTGCTGCGCAACCCGGCACTGGACCCGAATGAACTGGAAGACGTGATCTGGGGCTGTGTGCAGCAAACCCTGGAGCAGGGCTTTAACGTAGCCCGCA
>CAZWED010000118.1:0-9007 GCA_964632645.1 uncultured Ferrimonas sp.
GCGCCGCAAAGTGCGCTGCAATGGCCTGAGTGAGGTGCCCTTTTTGCGTCTGTGGCCATTGAACCCAAAGGTATTAGGGCTCACAATGCGGCGCCTTGACCGGTGCCGTGTGCGCGCACGAACGTGCCGGAAGCAGCCAGACCGAGGAGAATGAAGTATGAAAGAGACGGTCAAGCTGATTGCGTTTGACGCCGACGACACCCTTTGGGTGAACGAGCCCTTCTATCGCGGCGCCGAACAGACCTACGTGGAGATTCTGAGTCGGTACGTCGAGCACGACGACCTGGCCCAGCGGCTGTACCAGACCGAGGTGAAAAACCTCAATCTGTTTGGGTACGGCGCCAAGGGGTACATGCTGTCGATGATTGAAACCGCGCTGGAACTGACCCAGTACCAGATTGACGGGCGCGACATCGACCGCATCATTCAGCTGGGTAAAGAGGTGCTGAGCTACCCCATCGAGATCCTGCCCCAGGTGCAGGACACCCTGGAGACCCTGCGGGGTCGCTATCCGCTGATGGTGATCACCAAAGGCGACCTGCTGGATCAGGAGAGCAAGGTGGCGCGCAGTGGACTGGCCGAGTTCTTTGGCCGCATTGAGGTGGTCTCCGAGAAAGACACCGCCACCTATGGCCGCGTATTCAGCCAGGTGGGACGTGCGCCGGGTGAGGTGCTGATGGTGGGCAACTCCCTGAAGTCGGACATCCTGCCGGTGCTGGAGATCGGCGGCCACGCCTGTCATGTGGACCCGGGCTACGACGGCTGGGTGCACGAACAGGTGGCGGAGGACAGCCTGGCGCAACACCGCTTCCACAGCTTCGATAACATCAGCAAGGTATTGACCCTGCTGTAATCCCCCACAAAATGCGGGGATCCAAACTGGCCCGGATGGCGTATCATCGGGCACGGTGGTTCCCCTTATTCGCAGCAGTACCATGACCTTTGATGCCCTGACTGAGTCGCAACCGGCTTCCTTAACCCTGGCGCACCCCGCGTCCACGCCTGCCGTCCGCCCCCGGGTGGGGGTCATTGGTGGCGGGGTGGCGGGCAGCACCGTTGCCTTGCGACTGGCGCAACAGGGGCAGTTGGATGTGGTGCTGATGGAGCAGGGGCCGAGCCTGGTCAACGGGCCGCCGATGTGCCATCTGCACGCCGGCGGCAATCTCTATCGTGAAATCAGCGACGAGCAGTGCCTGAAACTGCTGAAACAGTCCATCGCCACCCTCAGGCTCTACCCTCACGTGGTCAATGTGCGTCCGACGGTGATCGCCGTGCCCACTCGCGATGCCGGCGACCCAATGGCCCTGTTGCCGAGGCTGGAGAAGCTCAGGGCCGCCTACAGCGAGCTGGTGGCCGAGGATCCGGATAACGCCCGTCTGGGCCCGCCGGAACACTACTACCGCCTGTTTGACCGGGACGCCCTGACGGCGCTGCGCGACGCTCCGCTGCCGGCGCAGCCGACGACGCCGGAGCAGTGGATGATCCCGCTGGCGAAAGCGCTGGATTTTGACACGGTGCAGTGGCCGCTGGTGTTGGTGCAGGAGTATGGGCTCAGCCTGTTCCGGGTGGCGGCCAGCGCAGAGCTGAGTCTGGCGCAGTTCCCCCAGGTGGAGGTGATGTGCGGTACTCGGTTGCTGGACGCCCGACCCAGAGGCGCCGGTTGGGCGCTTCGCTACCAACAGGACGGACAGGCCCGTCAGCTGACCGTGGACTATCTGGTCAATGCCTGCGGTTACCGTACGGGCACCCTGGACGATGCGCTGGGTGAGCCGCGACAGCGTCTGGTGGAGTTCAAGGCCGCCTATCTGGCGCACTGGCCGCAAGCGCAGGGCACCTGGCCGGAAGTGATTTTCCACGGTGAGCGGGGCACCCCCGAGGGGATGGCGCAGTTGACGCCTTACGGCAATGGCCTGTTCCAGCTGCATGGCATGACCGAGTCGATCACCCTGTTTAAGTCCGGCCTGGTCGCCAGCAACGAGGCCAGCGCCCAGCCCAGGCTGGCGCCTGAGCTGGAGGCCAAGATCCACCGGGGTTGGCCCGAATCGGTGGTGGACACCCGCAGCCGTGCGGCCATTGCGCACATGAGCCATTTCCTGCCAGGTTTCGCCTCGGCGCTGCCCGGCGGCAAGCCGCTGTTTGGCGCCCAGCAGATCCCCGGTACCGACCCCAGCCTGCGTGCCGCCGACGTCTCCTTTGGGCGTCATCGGTACGCCCGTACCGAAATCGTTAAGGCGTCTTCCGCCCTGACGGCAGCCAACGCCATCCTGGAACAGCTGCGCCAGCAGGGCTGGCTGGAGGAGGGGGAGTTGCCGCTGCCCGCCATCGACCGGGCGGCCGTGGTGGCGCGTGCCGTTGAGCTGGCGGAGGCCCGGCAATACCCCACACAGCTGGCTTTGCCCAGCGGGGGCTGACCCCGGCGCACCCGGAATACGGCGAAGGCGGGTCGCAAGAGGCCGCGCTCAGCGCTACGGGTCGCGCTTGGGTGAGGGGGTGACCCCTTCATTCAATATCCGCACTTCCCGCTGCGGGAAGGGGATTTCCACGCCGTTTTCCTGCAGCGCCTCCAGAATCATCAGCAGCAGATCGCCGCCCACCCGGTTTTTGCCGTCGTCCACCCCCTCCATCCAGAACTCGACAAACATGTTGATGCCGGAATCGCCAAAGCTGTCGATTTCGCAGTCGGGACGCTCCTCGATGGGAATGTTGTCGCCGCTGAACACCTGGGGATGGGTGCCGACACGCTCCTTGATGATCTCCACCAACTGGCGGACATCGGTGTGGTACGCCACGGAAAAATCCACCCGGTATCGTTGCCGCTTATCCTTGTGCGTCCAGTTGATGAAGGTCTCGGTGATGAACTTGTCGTTGGGCACGACAATGTCCTTGCCGTCGTAGGTTTCCAGCGTGGTGGCCCGCATGCTCAGTTCCCGCACCACGCCGGTGGAGCCGTCGTTAAGCTCAACGTAGTCGCCAATCGATACCGAGCGGTCGAGCAGGATGATGATGCCGGAGATGAAGTTGGAGGCGATCGCCTGCAACCCCAGGCCGATCCCCACCCCAAGTGCGCCACCGAACACCGCCAGGGCGGTCAGGTTAATGCCGAGGATCTTGAGCAACAGCAGGGAGATGACGAAAAAGATCACGATCTCGAACAGCTTGGCGGCCACTTCACGGGTGCGGACATCGAGATCTTCCTGATGCTTGAGAAACTCCCGACCGGTTTTGCTGCTGACCCGGCCAAGCCAGAACAGCAGTGAGCCAAAGATCACCAGGCGGGCGACGCCGTAGGCGGTGATCTCAATGCTGCCCAGATTGATGGCGATGCCGTCCAGGATCGCGATCAACCCACTCAGCAACCCCAGCCGGTGAAGCAGCAGGATCGGCAGGCCGACCCATTGAAATACCCGGGCGGCGGTGCGGTTTTTGATAAAGCTGCGGATGATGGAATAGAACAGGATCAGCAGAGCGATGGTGAGCGCCGCCTCGACCAGCCAGCCCTGGGTTACGACCGTATGGGTAATGGCAAGCGACAGCCGCAACAAGACGATGGCGATGACCGGAAACAGCAATCCGCCGACTTTGACGAAGAAAAGGCGGGTGCGATCCTCGGCCGGGATGACGGCTTGAGGCCTCAGGGCAGGAACGCGCTTTCGAATCCAGTCGGCCAGCAGGTAAGCGGCCCCATACGACGCCAGAATGATGCCGATCTGGATGTACGTATCGGTTTGAACCAGCGTTGCATGAGCGTTGGCGACCAATTGGCCGACCAGTTGGGGCACTTGGTCCAGTGACATCAATGGCGGTCTCCATTCGCAGGAACAGCCTGCCGGCGTTTCTCCAACCACCCCCCAAAGATAGAGCCTTGGCGCCCACCATGCGTACTTCGCCCTGTGGCGTAGGTCTCTGAAGCAAGGCCAAAGAATGCGCTGTGCCCACCCGTTCTCCGTGTTCTGGCCGCAACAGGGACGCCACGCGAATGGGCCATGGGCTGTGCGGTGTTGACCCCGGCGCGGCTACAGCTGTCCGTTTTCTCCCCGGCCAAAGCGATAGATAATCTGGCCGGTTACGAGTTCATCGTGGGTGTGGGTTTCGACGCCGTAAAAGTTGCGCCAGTCGAGCTGGAAAGCCCATTTGTTGCTGAGTTTCAGGTGGAGGCCCAGGCCGCCGTTCCACTGGAACGTCTTTTGCTCCAGGTCCTCCTCCAGCAGGGTTTCGCCCACGCCAACGGTCAGGAAAGGGCGAAGGTGCTGCGCCGGGCGAAAGTAATACTGCAGGTCGGCGCTGTAGTTTTCATAGGTGAAGGGTTTGCCACCGGTTTTTGAGTCGAGTCTGGTGCGGGTGTAGCTGAGTCGGGCCGAAAGGGAAGGGGAGAAGTGGATGCCGAAGGTGTAAGTGGGGGCCCAGGTATTGCCCGCTTGCCAGAAGTCATCCAAAAGCAGGTAGCTGCTGCCCAGAGAGATGCTCAGGATGCCGTAATCAACCGGGTCCCTGGGGTGGGTCGAATACGCGCTGGAGGGCCGATATCGCTCGCCGCCTGGCGGTTTGCCGGAACCAAGTTGGTAGCGCAGTTGGAGGGACAGTTGCTTATCGCGGTGACCCTCGGCTAACGGCGCTTCCTGATACCCCCAGTAGCCGGTTCCTGCGACGAAGATCTCCCTTCCGAACAAGTGGTTGACCTGCCAGCCCAGAGCGTCGATGGGGTCCAGAAACAGTAAGGCGGCATTGCCCAGAAAGCGCGAACCCCATACGGTTCTGCCGCGCTGGATGATCGCCCGCTCCTTTTGAAAGGCCCACTCCCCGTACGCCCACCCCAACAGGGGGGTCATGACCAGATCCTGGATTGAGGGCACCTCGGCAAACGCCTCCACCCCATATTCCCAGCCAAAGGTGGACATCAACGCGTTGTAGATAAAAGCGTCCCACTGGCGGTAGCCGGACTTCCGCGCGACCTGGTAAAACATGCCCCCCAGATAGGGGTGGCCGAGCCAGTTGAGATACCACTCGTCCCGGTCCCAGGTCGGGCCGGCCCGGACGTTGTCCCACCAGCGTTTATGCAATGGCTCGTCGGAGTCTTCCCAACGGGTGATCTCGGTGGGCAGCAGCGCCAGTATGCCCGCCGTGCTGATGATAAAGGCACCAACCAGTTTGGATTGCGAGTTAAGCCGCTCACGGTCCTCACCGTGGGGCGCATTGAACAGGGAGATGGCGTACGGGTCACGATAGACCACCGGAGAGAGGGCTTTCTGCTCCCAACTGCTGTTGGTGATGGCGGGACGGGCGATCGCCTCGGCGTCCGGTTCCCCGGCGGCGACGGCCCAGGAACCGATGGGCAGCATCAGCAGGCTAAGCAGCCCGCCCCTAAACCCTGAACATCGCCCCATAACCCATCCCGGCCACCTCGGAAAACCCGCTTTGCTTTGGCGTTTTGTAAGGTTGGCAGACGGGGCTAAAGCGTCAAGTGAGCCGGCGTGGCCCCTCATTGTGGCTGGGCCACCAGCGCCAATGAACGTGCCGCCTTTTTCCCATTCTGTTTGTCTGCCACTGCGGGCGGTGTTATTCCAGGCCCGCCAGTCGCCTGGGGGACAGGAGTGGGGCCAATGCCGCTTCACTGAGTCCGGTGACGGCCACGGCCACCGCCAGAATGGGTTTGCCCTCTTTTTCCGCCTGTTGGGCAATTTTTGCCGCTTGTTCGTAGCCGATTTGCGGGGCCAGAGCGGTGATCAGCATGGGGTTGTGGCTCAGGGGAGCGGCGATGGCAGCCTCATTGACGGTCATGGTCGACAGCGCCTTGCTGGTCAGCAGGATGAGCCCTTCGCTCAACAGGGCGATGCTGCCGAGCAGTTTGTCGGCGGCAAGCGGCAACATGGTGTTGAGCTCAAAGTTGCCGGATTGGGCCGCCAGGGTCAGGATGGCGTCGTTCCCCACCACTTCCGTGGCGGCCATGGCCACTGCCTCTGGTACAACGGGGTTGACCTTGCCGGGCATGATGGACGAGCCGGGTTGCAGGGCCGGCAGGCGGATCTCGTTCAGACCCGCGTGGGGGCCGGAGTTCATCCAGCGCAGGTCGTTGCACAGTTTCACCACTGCCGTGGCCAGCGCCTTGAGCTGACCGGACAGGCTGATCACCGGGTCAATGGCCGAGATCAGGGCTCCGGGGCAGTCTGCCGGGGTAAAGGTGTCTCCGGTCAAGGCGGACAACTGCTGGTGAACCGCCTGGCGAAACCCCTCCGGGGCATTAACGCCGGTGCCCACGGCGGTGCCCCCGAGCGGCGTCCGTTTCAATGCCGGCAGGAGACTGGCGATGCCCTCCTGATGCCAGCGCAGTTGGCTTGCCCAGCTCTGCAGGCATTGGCTGAAAGGGATGGGCAGTGCGTCCATCAGGTGGGTACGGCCGGTTTTTACCAGGCCGGTGCAGTCTTCGGCGCGTTGCCTCAGGACGGTTAAGGTTTTCTCCAGGGCCGGATTCAGCTGTTGTTGCAGGGACAAAACGGCACTGACCAGCATCGCGGTGGGGATAACGTCATTGCTGCTCTGGCCGAGATTGACGTCGTCGTTCGGGTGGATCGGCGTGTCTGCACCTTGGCTGGCCCGTTGGGCGATCACCTCGTTGACGTTCATGTGGGTACTGGTGCCGGAGCCGGTTTGAAAGCGGGACAACGGGAAGTGGCGCTGCCGTTTTGGGTCGCTCAGCAGGCGCTGAATCCCCTGTTCAATTGCCTCACAACGCGCCGTTGGCAGACTCCCCAACTGGCGATGGCTGCGGATGGCAGCCAGCTTAATCATGAGCACCGCTTCGATAAAACGAGACGGCATGGGGGCGGCGCTGAAGGGCAGATTGTCCAGAGCGCGCTGGGTTTGTGCGCCATACAGCGCGTCGGCCGGGACCTGGACGGTGCCCAGGCTGTCCTGCTCCTGTCGGGTTTTCGGCATGGTGGTGCTCCTTCGGGGGGCTCTTTCTCAGGCTAGTCCGGCCCGCGCGTTCCTGTGACGCAGCGCGCCTCCTGCCGCTGACGCCATGGCCGGTCAGGGGGATAGGGGCTAAAATACCGGCCAAACCGAATGAGATAGGTCAGATTGGATGCAGATTGCCCAAGCGTTAAACCCGGATCCAGCGCGACTGCGCGACCTGTTCAGCCGTGCCTTTGGCGATGCCGAGGGGGAAGCGGAAGGACAGACCATTGGTCAGCTCGCTTTTGAGCTGGTGGCCAACCGGGATACCCACGACACTTACGTTTTTACCGCCGAGTCTGCGGGGGAGCTGATCGGCAGCATCGTGTTTACCCGCTTGTTGCTGGGTAACGATGTCAGCGCGTTTTTGCTCTCGCCGGTGGCGGTGCGTACTGACCACCAGGGCCGGGGCGTTGGCCAGAAGCTGATCCGCTTTGGGCTGGATGCGCTGAAGGCGGACGGGGTGGAGGTGGCGGTCACCTACGGCGACCCCAATTACTATGGTCGTCTCGGGTTTGAACCGGTGAGCGAAGCTCTGCTGCCGTCGCCTCAGCCCCTCAGCTTTCCCCACGGTTGGCTGGCCCAGTCCCTGGCTGGTGGCCCGCTTCCTGTGATGTCGGGGCCGGTTCGCTGTGCGGCGCCGTTGGACAAACCCGATTACTGGTAAGCCGGCACAGTACGCTCAGTCTCAATCAGAAGGCCCCCAAGCGGGGCCTTTTTTTGTTTCTGCTTATGGTGTCCGCGGTCACACCGCCAAAGTCGCTCGCCCCGTTTTCGACGCGGTGCTAAGATGCCGCGCCCCCGACGATGGGGCGACGTTTTCGGGCCGCAAGGCAGGCTAAATCAAGAGGTTGGATAGCGATGGTTTCGGTGGTCAGCATCAGGCGCACTCAGGGACTGGATGAGTATTGGCTGCAGGACAAAATTGCCGCCGAACCCGCCATTTTGGGGCTGGGGGATCTGTTTGTTCGCGATAAGGAGCGGATCCAGAGTTTTGGCCGCCTGGACCTGTTGCTGGAAGGCGACGACGTGCGCTACTGCGTCGAGTGCATGTGCGGCCCGCTGGATGCCGACCATCTGTTCCGCGCGGTCAGCTACTGGCTGCACGAGAAGGATCGCCACCCCCATTATCAGCACGTGGCGGTGCTGGTGGCCGAAGAGGTGCAGGCATCCCGTTTCTACGGGGTGGTGAATCTGCTCGGACAGGTGATGCCCATTGTGGTGATCCAGGCCATCGCCCTCAACGTGCCGGGCAGCAACGAAACGGCGCTGATCTTTAACAAGGCGATCGACACCCGGGAGCAGTTTGAAAGCGTGTCTGACGACAATCAGGAGGGCACCTACAAAGCGCCGGATCGGGAATACTGGGTCAGCAAAGCCGGTGATCGGATGGCGATCATCGATGACCTCCTCACCTTGCTGGCCGAGGCCCAGCCGGGGCAGATGGAGGTCAACTACAAGGCGTCGTACATCGGCCTGAAAGTGAATGGCCGCATCGACAACACCATTTTGCTGTACCTCTACGCCAAGGGCGTCAAATTCGAGATCCGGGCCCACGGAGACGAAGACGCGGTGCTGGTTCAGGCGATTGAAGACGCGGGCTTTGACCAGTTTTCCTTTAACGGTCGCTACCGCATCAAGGTGGATCGCGTGCTGGAAGAGCGCGGCAAACGGCAATTCCTGCTTGGCCTGGCCAAAGCCGCCTTTGACACGCCGTAACCGCGACGGAAGCGGACACTTTGGGAAGGGCGTCCGCTTTCGGTCGTCAGAATGAGAAAAGCCTCGTTACCGCCTGCCCCGGACTTTATGACGAAACCATCATTTTGACGAAGGGGCGGTTTACCTCCCCGTAACAATGCACTTCAATGAACCCCGATACCCCGGGGAAGACGAAGCGCCGATGATGATGACACTGTTGCTGCTTGGGGCGGCCGATCCCAGCGCTCTGGTCGCCTGTCAGCCACTGATCCTGAAATGTGAGGAGATGGCATATCGGGCAAAAAAACAGTGCCTGAAAGTGGCAGACACCCCAAGCGCGGTGTGCCACGAGCGACAGCGC
>CAZWED010000119.1:0-8934 GCA_964632645.1 uncultured Ferrimonas sp.
GTCGACGTGTTCCCCGCCGGTGAGAAGGACATGGTGCGTACCATGCTGTCGGAATCCCTGCAGGCGGTGATCTCCCAGACCCTGGTGAAGAAAGTCGGGGGCGGGCGGGTGGCCGCGCACGAGATCATGATTGGTACTCCGGCGATCCGGAACCTGATCCGCGAAGACAAGGTGGCGCAGATGTACTCCGCCATCCAGACCGGCATGGCCCATGGCATGCAGACCATGGAGCAGAGCCTCTCTCACCTGGTGAACCAGGGGCTGATCACCCGTGCCGAAGCGATGACCAAAACCGCCAACAAGAACGCCTTGTAAGGAGCTCGCATGGCGATCAAACCCCTGCTTGAAACCATGCTGGCGCGTAAGGCGTCAGACCTGTTCATCACCGTGGGCTTCCCGCCCAGCGCCAAGATCGACGGCGAGTTGCGTCAGTTGAGCAGCGAACCGCTGGACCGCGCCCAGGCGCTGGCCCTGGTGGAGAGCGTGATGAACGAGGACAACCGGCAGCAGTTCCACCAGCAGAAGGAAGCCAACTTCGCCTACAGTGACCCGGGCATGGAGGGCCGCTTCCGTGTCTCGGCGTTCTGGCAACGGGACAACCCGGGCATGGTGATGCGCTCCATTGAGACGCGCATCCCCACCATGGAGGAGCTGCACCTGCCGGACATCATGAAGAACGTCTGCATGGCCAAGCGGGGGCTGGTGATCCTGGTCGGGGCGACCGGCACCGGTAAGTCCACCTCGCTGGCGGCGATGGTGGGTTACCGCAACCGTCATCAGAAAGGGCACATCCTCACCATTGAGGACCCCATCGAATTCGTCCACGAACATGAGCAGAGCATCGTCACCCAGCGCGAGGTGGGCATCGATACCGAGTCCTTCGATGCGGCCCTGAAAAGCGCCCTGCGCCAGGCGCCGGACGTGATTCTGCTGGGCGAGATCCGCTCCCAGGAAACCATGGAGTTCGCGCTTTCCTTTGCCGAGACCGGCCACCTCTGTATGGCCACCCTGCACGCCAACAACGCCAACCAGGCGCTGGATCGTATCCTCCACCTGGTGCCGAAAGAGAAGCACCAGCAACTGCTGTTTGACCTGTCGCTCAACCTCAAGGCGATCATGGCCCAGCAACTGGTGCCCCACCGTGATGGCCAGGGCCGTCGGGCGGCGATTGAAGTGCTGCTGAACACTCCGCGGGTGTCGGACCTCATCGCCCGCAACCAGCTGTTCGAACTGAAGGAAACCATGTCGAAGAGCCGGGAGCAGGGGATGCAGACCTTCGACCAGGCGCTGTTTGATCTCTATATGGCGGACGAAATCACCATGGTGGATGCCCTCCATTACGCGGACAGCCCCAATGACCTGCGCCTGATGATCAAGCTCAAGCAATCCAACCACACCGGTTCCGGCTACATGGACGGCGTAACCATCGACCTGGATTGAGGACAACGTATGGACAGGGAGATCCGGCAGGTACTGGACTTCTGGTTTGGCAGGCTGGGGCCGGAGGGACTGCCTGCCGAGCCCATGGACAAGCTGTGGTTTGGCGCCAGTGCCCTGACCGACAGCGCCATTGCCCAACGCTTCGGTGGCCTGCACCAGCGTGCGGTGCAGGGCGATCTGGCGGAATGGTGCGACACCCCGTCAGGGCGACTGGCCCTGATCCTGGTGCTCGACCAGTTCAGTCGCAATCTGTACCGCGGGCAGGCGGAAGCCTTTGCCTGGGACCCCATCGCCCTGTCTCTCTGCAAGGGGGGGATTGAGCAGGGGATGGACCGATCGCTGCCGCTGGCCCATAAGCTGTTTTTCTATATGCCGCTGCAACACGCCGAGTCCCTGGACGACCAGCGACTGGGTGAAGCGATGCTGGAACGGATGCTGGAGAAACTGACCGGCGAAGCCCGCAAAAAGGTGGCGGACACCCTGCGTTTTCAGCGTCTTCACCTGGCGATCATCGTTCGTTTCGGGCGCTTTCCCCATCGTAACGAGGTGCTGGGCAGAGCCAGCACGCCGGAAGAGCTGGCTTATCTGGCCGATGGGGCCCCGCGGTTCGGCCAATGATGCCAAACTGGGATAAGCCCTGATATTGCCCGGGTATCACCATGTGCGGCCACTTTGCCCTTGACCCCATCGCCTACGACAGCCATGAACAGCTGGGCATGGATGGGGGTACCCTGACCTTTCGAACCGCCGCCCGCATCCGTCCCACGGAGCCGATTTCGATCCTGACCCTGTCTTGCCAGGCCCTGAAGGCCGAAACCCGCCGCTGGGGGATCGACACCGCGCGCTCATCAAGGCCGGTGATCAACGCCCGCCTGGAAACCCTGGCAGAACGTCCGCTGTTCCGGCCGGCGCTGGGCCACCGCCATTGCCTGATCCCGGCTACCGCCTGGTACGAGTGGCGCCGCGAGGGACGAGACAAGGTGGGGTACCGCTTCGCCCCGGTTCAGGGGGGCTTCTGGCACTTTGCCGGACTCTGGTGGCCGCCTTCGGAAGCGTTGCCCGAGGGCGCGGCGGTGATCGTCACCACCGCCGCGACGGGACCCATAAACGACTACCACCACCGCATGCCGCTGTGCCTGGGGGGCGAACCGGCCCGGGCCTGGCTCGCGGGCAACCGGGTCGAACCCGACGCCGTCTGGCCGGGGCATATCCTGCCAATGGATCGCCATCGTCCTGTCCAACCAAGGCTTTTCTGACAAATTCGACTATCTTTTCCCCCGTTAACGGGAGATGCGGTGATGAAGATCGGCTGGTGGTGGCTTTGGTTCGTTGCCCCCGCATTGTGGGCGGCAGACGCGGATAACGACGGCGTGCCGGACGAAAAGGACGCCTGTCCCGCCAGTCCGGGCTGGGCGGTGGAAGCGAACGGCTGCCAGCGTACCCCGGCCCACCCCCTGATCCTGCACTTTGATACCGATTCAGCCCGTCTCAGGCCGGAACATTACGGCCAGCTGGCGGCGTTTGTGGACGCCGGCGTCGAGGGGCGGGTGATGGTGGTGGGGCATGCCGACCATCGCGGCTCCGAAGCCCACAACCAGGAATTGGCCTATCAACGCAGTGCAGCAGTATCCAACGCCTTATCAAAGCGTTATGGTGTGGATCCCGCTCGAATTCAGCGCCGGAGCATGGGCGAAACCCTGCCCTGGCGCGATAACCAGACCGAAACCGGTCAGACGCTCAACCGCCGTGTCGAACTGTGGCTTGAGACAGGATTACGCGTAACCAACGGAGAACAATAATGGGTTCTATCGAGAGCATTATGGAGCAGGCCCCGGACCTGCTGATGGTTTACGGGACGCGGGTGCTGCTCGCTATCGTGATTTTCATCATCGGTCGCTGGCTGGCCAAAGCGGTGGCCAGTGGCGTCAGCAAGGTGCTGACCAAGCGCGACATGGACAAGACCGTGGTGGGCTTTGTTGCCAACATGGTCAGTGCCGTCATCACCGCATTCACCTTTATTGCGGTGTTGGGGCAACTCGGGGTGCAAACCGCGTCGCTGGTGGCCGTACTCGGTGCCGCCGGTCTGGCCGTTGGCCTGGCGTTGCAGGGCTCCCTGTCCAACTTCGCCTCCGGCGTACTGCTGGTGGTGTTCCGCCCCTGCAAGGCGGGCGACTATGTTGAAGCGGCCGGTGTGGCGGGAACCGTTGAGGAGATCTCCATCTTCTCCACCACCCTGGTGACCCCGGACAACAAGCGCATTGTGGCCCCGAACTCGGCGGTGATGAATGGCGTGATCGTGAACTACAGCGCCAAAGAGAAGCGCCGCGTGGATATGGTTGTGGGAGTGTCTTACGATGCCGACCTGCGCCAGGTGCAACAGGTGATCCGAGATGTGGTGACGGGCCACGAACTGGTGCTGAAGGATCCGGAGCCGGTGATCGAGGTGCTGGAGCTGGCCAACTCCTCTGTGAACTTTGTGGTTCGGCCCTGGGTGAAAACCGCAGACTTCTGGGCGGTGCGTTTTGACCTGATGCGGGAGATTAAGATGCGTCTGGATGCCGAGAACATCGGGATCCCGTATCCGCAGATGGACGTACACGTCAAAGCCCTGCCGGAAAGGCAGGGCTGAACGGTCTGTTACAGGGTAGCGGAGATTTTCGGGTGCAGATTAAAGTGACGACGAAAACCTTCAGCGGCCAGGGGAGACAGAACCACAAGAACAGCACTCAACATAACCACTCCTTTATTTGACCTGGATGGCGGCGCTCGTGATGAGCGCCGCTTTGGTTTTCCGATGGCCGGGTAAAGGTGCTAACTCGAACCAGGCAATCAGAGAAATTTCTTCAATGCGGAAGGGGGGTTCCCTTTCGATGGCGCCATTATTACCCCCTTCATTTGGCGAATACAGCGATAAGAAATGAATGGCGCATGATCTGAATTCATCCGAGTGCATGAAGTGATCCAACTCTCAGACCTTTTTCACCGTTCTGTTACCCTATTGGCCCAATTCTCATTCATCCAAAGTGGCACTTCAGCATGTTCGATTTCCGATCTGACACCGTCACCCAGCCAACCGAAGCGATGCGCCAGGCGATGGCTCAGGCTGACGTCGGGGACGACGTCTACGGCGACGACCCCACCGTTAACGCCCTTGAGGAGCAGGCGGCCGAGCTGGCCGGCTTCGAAGCGGCGCTGTTCACCGCCTCCGGCACCCAGGCCAATCTGCTGGCCCTGATGGCGCACTGCGAGCGCGGCGACGAATACCTCTGTGGCCAGCAGGCCCACAACTATAAGTTCGAGGGGGGCGGTGCCGCCGTGCTGGGCTCCATTCAGCCTCAGCCGATCGACAATGAGGCGGATGGCACCCTCTGCCTGGAGCGGGTGGCGGCGGCGATCAAGCCGGATGACATCCACTTCGCGCGAACCCGTCTGCTCAGTCTGGAGAACACCATTGGCGGCAAGGTGCTGCCGATGGACTACCTCGCCCGGGCTCAGGCGCTGGCGTTTGAGAAGGGGCTGAAGCTGCATCTGGACGGGGCGCGGGTGTTCAATGCGGCGGTGGCGCAAAACGTCCCGCTGGCCACCATTGCACAACATTTCGATTCTTTGACCATCTGCCTGTCCAAGGGGCTGGCGGCCCCGGTGGGCTCCCTGCTGGTGGGCGACGAGGCGTTGATCCGCAAAGCTCGGCGCTGGCGCAAGGTGCTGGGTGGTGGCATGCGCCAGGCCGGTATCCTGGCGGCGGCGGGCCAGCTGGCGCTCAGCGATATGGTGGAACGGCTGGCGGAAGACCACGACAACGCCCGCTATCTGGCGGAGCAGCTCGCCGGTCTGGGCCGGGTGACGGTGGACGAGTGCGCCACCAACATGGTGTTTGCCAGCTTCGCTCACGACGACCTGAAAGCCCTCAATGCTCACTTGCTGGCGGACGGCTGCAAGCTGTCGCTGGCGGCCAAAACCCGCTTGGTGCTGCATAAGGATGTGAACCGGCAGGCGGTGGATGCCCTGGTGGCGAGTCTTCATCGTTTCGAGAAGGGGGTGGCGTGATGAGCGAGCAACACAAGCCCGCCGGGGAACTGCTGCTGCGCACCCTGGCCATGCCTGCGGACACCAACGCCAATGGCGACATCTTCGGCGGGTGGATCATGTCGCAGATGGACATGGCCGGCGGCCTGATGGCCAAGGCGCTGAGCCGGGGCCGGATCTGCACCGTGGCGGTCAATGGCATGAGTTTTTACCGGCCGGTCGCGGTTGGGGACGCGGTGTGCGTTTACGGCCAGGTTCGCCGCCTCGGCAACTCTTCGATGGAGATCGGCCTGGAGGTGTGGAGCCGTCCCATTGCCAAGGGCACCGATGAACACTACCGGGTGACCGAAGCGGTCTTCACCTACGTGGCGATCGACAGTGAGGGTCGCCCCCGGCCCCTACCCAAGGCCTGATACAACAACGCCCGCATCTGCGGGCGTTTTGTTTTGTGGCTTACTTCGCCGGTTGAGGCGGGTACTGGGCCATGATGGCTCCGACCGCTTCGTTGATCTTGGCGGTGCGCTCTTCCGGAGTTTTGTACTCACGTACCGTGTCGGAGGCGGTGCCACGCCACACCAGCTGGCGGCTCTGGGCATCGACAAAATCCACCATCAGGGTGCCCACCTCATACTCTCGCACCCGGGTGTCGGCGTGCAGGTTGGCGCCGCCGTAGTAGGGGTAACGCCCGTAGTAATAAGGGTGGTAACCGAAACTGGTGTAAAAGGTGTCAACGTTCACCTTTTTCTCCGTCTGGGTCAGGTAGTTCACCAGCAGGTCGGCCTCGTCCGCCGGCACTTCGGCAAAGCCCAGCTCCAGCATCTTACCGCTGATGGCCGCGCGAATGCGCTGATCGGTCAGCCCGTCGACATGGTACTGCGGGTTGCCGGGGGTGCTGCTTGCGGCCACCCAGCTCCAGGTCTTGTACTGACTGAAGTCGGTTTCAGGGTTGAAATCGGAATCGGTACTGATGGTGGCACAGCCGGTGAGCCACAGCGCCAAAGCAAGGGAAAACAGCTTCTTCATTGGTTTTTCACTTTTGTGTTGACGTCACTATCACAGACACTAACACAGTTCCGATGGTTCCGGCAGTTGCTGTCTGAGCCGAGGCTGAACGGAATCGAAATCCCCACCGTCAGCCGCCGAACTCCTGACTCGTCAACAGGTTGCGCAACTGCGCCTTGATTCGGCTGGTTTGCGCGTCTTGCACCACAAGCGTCTGGTTGAAATCCTGGCCGCTCGGACTCTGGTGATCCAGCAGCAGCTCCAATCCCGCCATCTTGGGACGCCACGCCATGCTCAGGGCGGCGACATTGTTGAGCGTGCAGTCGGGGCCCGGGCGATAATGCCAGCGCTGCAGGAAGGGCACGCCGAGGCGGCTCTGCGCCGGCAGCGGTTCAATCTCTATGGTGCGCTGCTCAAAACCCAGTTCTCCGATGGCATCCAGCACCGCCTGCTGTGCCGGCGTTGGCACGATGCGGATCGGGTCGCGGTCGGTGGGGTCGATCGCCTTGGGGATGTCCAGGCCGGTGTTGAGCCAGCACTGAATCGGCCCGGCGCTGACCGGGGTAAAGTCCGGCAGGGCCAGTTTGACCGGCAACTCCACCACGGAGTTGGCCTTCAACAGGAATCCCTCCGCCAGGGTGCAGTGGGCGATCTCCGCCTGCTCCTTTGCGCTGATCATGCTGTGCACTGAGAAGTGAATGCCGTCGATGCGCTGATCCACGCGTCCGGCATACAGCATCACCCGGGCATCGATGGTTTCCCCCGGTTGGTACGCGTCCTTACCCAGTAGCGTATCCACCCGTGCTGCGCCGATGCCTGCTGACGAGAGCAGCCGTCCCATCCAAGTCATGTTCCCCCCTGTGTCCCAAGTGGGTGATTCTGGTAAACTGAATCCCCCGTAAAAACGATCCTGCACTTTATGATCTCCAATAGCGACTCGCAACTGGTCTACAGTACCGACAAAGGCCGCATTCAGGCCGAGCCCGCCGCCGAAGTGGTGCCCCAGGGTGACGGCGTCGTCCGCATCCGAATGGAGCGCAAGGGCCGCAAAGGCAAAGGCGCCATGGTGATCACCGGACTGGGTCTGGACAGCACCGCGCTCAAAACCCTGGCGGGTGAGCTCAAGAAGAAGATGGGCTGCGGTGGTGCGGTGAAGGGCTTTGACATTGAGATCCAGGGCGACAACCGCGAGGCGGTGAAGTCGCTGCTGGAAAGCCGGGGTTACAAGGTAAAACTGGCCGGAGGGTAAGCATGGAAAGTCTGAGTCACCATCTGCTGATTGCCATGCCATCGCTGAAAGACCCGTTCTTCCAGCGCACCGTCACCTACCTGTGCAAACACGATGAGGAAGGGGCGATGGGGTTGGTGATCAATCAGCCCATCGATCTGGAGCTGGATGATCTGCTGCGTCAGATGAAGATCCGGGAGGACGACTTTGTCCTGCCGGCGGGCTTCTGCAACCGCGTGATGGTTGGGGGGCCGGTGTTGCCGGATCGGGGCTTCGTGCTTCACTCGCCGCTGCACGGCATGGCGTCGAGCCAGGTTCTGACGTCGGATTTGATGATCACCACCTCCAAGGACATCCTGTCGACTCTGGGCAGCCATACCGGCCCCGAGCACTACATGGTGGCGCTGGGTTACGCCGGATGGGAGGCGGGACAGCTGGAACAGGAACTGGCCAGAAACTCCTGGCTCACCATTCCGGCGGAGCTGGACCTGCTGTTCGATGTGCCGGTTGATGAGCGTTGGAGCGAAGCAACCCGCCGTCTGGGCATCGACATCTGGCAACTTTCTTCCGAGGTGGGCCACGCATGAGCACCATCATGGCCTTCGATTTCGGCAGCAAGAGCATCGGTGTGGCGGTCGGGCAGACCATCACGGGAACCGCCAGCCCCCTGATGGGGATCAAAGCCCGCGACGGCATCCCTAACTGGGATGAGATCGCGGCGCTGATCAAGGAGTGGCAGCCGGACAAGCTGGTGGTGGGCCTGCCGCTCAATATGGACGGCACCGATCAGCACGTGACCCGGGCGGCGCGCAAGTTTGCCAATCGGCTGTTTGGTCGCTACGGCATCGAAACCCTGACCCAGGACGAGCGCCTGACCACCGTTGATGCCCGGGCCCGCCTGTTCGAGGACGGTGGCTACCGGGCCCTGAAAAAGGATCAGGTGGACGCCCTGGCGGCGGCGCTGATCCTGGAAAGTTACTTTGAGTCGTTGTACTGAACGATAAGAGACAAAAAAAGGAAGCCGACTGGCTTCCTTTTTTGATCCGGCGGCGCGGGCCGCTCAGTGCAGTTTCAGTTCCGGGCGCATCAGACGCTGCAGGCCGTTCAGGCCCATCAGGAACAGCCCTTTAACGGGTCCGTGCAGTGCGATCATGTGGCGACGGTACAAGGAGGTGTACACCAGTCGCGCCACCTTGCCTTCCACCGCGATGCCGCCGCCCATAAAGGACATCAGGTTA
>CAZWED010000120.1:0-8820 GCA_964632645.1 uncultured Ferrimonas sp.
GCGTTGGAGCTGGTACAGGAGAGGGAGAACATCACCTGCTCACGGGTCTGGCGACGGAACTCGGCGGCGCTGATGTTGGTGAATGCGCCCACAGCCAGGGGGTACACCACAAACAGCCACAGGATCAGCAAGCTGACGATAAGGCCAATGTAACCGGCAACGGAGAGGAAGGTGGACGCTTCCAGAGTGGCGCCCAGATTGACCATCAGGCCAAAGACGCCGTAGGGCGCCAGCCTCATCACCAGGGTGATCAGGGTCATCATAATGGTGTTGGCCTTGCGGAATCCCTCGGCAACGCTCTCCATCTCCTTACCCAGCAGCTTGATCACGAAGCCCAGCAGCAGCGCCATAAAGATGATCTGCAGCATGTTGCCGGAGGCGAACGCCTCGATGGGGTTGCGGGGAATGATGTCCATGATCAGACCGCGGATGCTGGGCAGCTCTGTGGCGGTGATGGCCAGGTCACCCACATGAGGCAAATCCGCCCCACGCCCCGGTTGCAGCAGCAGGGCAATGGCCAGTGCCACGGAGATCGCCACCAGGGTGTTGATCAGGTACAGACCGAAGGTTTTGCCGCCCAGCCGGCCAAGGCTGTTGGCGTTGGGAAGTTCGCTAATACCACTGATGATGGAGACAAACACCAACGGCACCACCAGCATCATGATCAGGTTGACGAACATGGAGCCGACCATGGAGGCCAGGCCAACCAGGGTGTCGTTGAAAAAGGGCAGGTCAGCAAAAAAGGCCTGGATCACCACGCCGATAAGCAAACCGGAGAACAGACCGGTGAAGATCTTCTTGGATAGGGACGTTGATTGCATAGTCAGTGTCGCTTGGCTGGGTGTGCTTCGGTACCCACGGGCACCCCGTGCTGGCTTTTGCCAGTCTTCTCTGATGCCAGTGGAGTCTACTGGGGTTCGACGGGCAAAAACAGCATCAAAAAAACGCCAAAGGACCAAACAGGACACCAATATTTTGCCAACAACGCCGCCCAACGCCCCCAAAATCACAACCAAGGCAGACAAAAACACCAGCCATTAGCACCAAGCCAACACACATCACCATTTGTGACACCGATCACACCAAGGCTCTCTCAGGCCCTCCCTGCCAGCAAATTGCGCCTCGCCAGTGAATCGCATTGCCACGAGGCCACAAAAAAGCAGGTTCATCCACTATAGGTGCACCAATAGGCATATAAAGCCACACCAGAATAATCGGCAGCACAAAGATGTTGCCAAAAGGTTGTCAACACGACGCCCGTCACCACACATCCGCGCAACAAGGCGACGTGGCGCACACCCTTATCCCCCCTCGCGCCCCACCCAAAGCAGCCGATTGGGGACACCGATCCGTGACAGCTCTGCCAGCCAACGCTGCTGGTGATCCCGCAGGGCATCACCGGGCCCCTTCACCTCAATCAGGCAGAGACTGTCGCCCTCAACCACCAGCAGATCGGGCTGACCGGAGCGGCGGGTTTTCAGGTCCGCCATCAGGTACTGGACCAGCTGCAACCACTGATGCGTTGTCAGTCTCGGCAGGGCGGCTTCCAAAGCCGCTTCGGGCAGACGGCTCCAGTGCACCAGTGCACAGCGTATCCCCTGGTATTGGCGATAGCGCGCCAGCAACCTCGCCTTAAACTTCGACACCGACAGCGCACGCCACTTTGCCAGTTCCTTGTCCAGCGCCGCCCGCCGTCGGGTCAGGAAGTCCGGGTGGTAAAGATCCAGAGGACGGTGTTGAAACGGCTGAACAAAGGCGCCGGAGATGGGCGCATGGATAACCGGCCAAAGGAGCAAACCGGCCACGCCGTTGATCAACGCGTTCTCCGTATGCCAGACCCGGGCGCCCTCTTGCTGCAGTGCTTCGGACACGGCCGCCTCCACCGCGCCCTGCCAATTCAGCGTACGGTGCTCAGTCTCCGGCACCGGGCGATGCCGTTTTCGTCGGGCCACCGGAATGTGGCGGGCCAGCCGCCCGAGAAAGCGTTCCGCCACCACCCGCTCCTGCTCCGACTGCGGCAGAGCGTCCATCGCCAACGCGGTGGCCAGCGCCCTGGGATAATCGCCGTCGGCAAAGTGAAGACGCAGACGGCGCTCCCGGGCCTCGCCGTAATGGCAGTCCCGATACAGCAGCAGGGCCGCGTCCGGCTTCCCTTCCCGCTCATACTGTCGGGCCAGGGTAAAGGCGTGTCGTTGCCGCTGTCGCTCGAGCTTGGCTTCGCGCTCCGGTGTCCGCAAGGCAACGGCCCAGTCGGTGTGGCTCAGTGTCCCCTCCGCCCAGGCCTGGGACAGGCGCTCACGTTGTTGGTAACGGATGACCGAATCGGCGTTCTGAAAGGGAAAGGAGGTGGGCGTCAGGGGGACGTCGGGATAGCGGACGTGCGCCAGGGTGGCCACCACAAACTCGGTCAGGCTCTGGTGCAGGTTGCCAAAAAACAGCAGTTGCAGCCGTTCCACCCTATCCGCCTGCTCCTGAGTCACCAGTTGGAAGGGGGCCTTAGGCCACCATTGAGAGAAGGGACGGGGATCCGGAGCCTGCTCAGCCAGAAGGGCCATCAGTGTCCCCTTGGCGGGTCGCCCCTCAACTAAGGGCTGCAACACCGTCAGCGCACGAAGCTCCTCCAGCACCAACAGCCGACCCAGCTCAGCCACCGGCACCACCGGATCCGGTGTCACCAGTCCCCGTTCCGCCAGTTGGCCGAGTGGACCGGCGGGATCACCGATCTCCTCGTAGTGCAGTTTGTCCGAGCGAAACGCCGTACCTTTGCGGGTCAGCAGGCGCACATAAAGGCATTGCGCCTGCGGCGTCAGCCCCTCAAAGCGGCCCAGGAAGTCCGCCAGTTCGGCATCGATCAGGTGCCCCCGATAACGTTGGACAAAATCGATAAGAAAGCGAAAGTTGCGGCGGTAGTAATCGGGAGCCAGTGGCAGCATGAGCCCTCCTTGTGCCCGGAGTGTAGCATGGCGTCACTGGCCCTCACTGCGGCAAATCCGTACAATCCCCCGCTTTCCCTGCCGAGTCGCTGCCCATGAAACTGATCCAGACCCTGACCCATCCCGATGCCCTTGAACAGGGCACGACGTTCACCCGTCTCTCGGTTCGGGCCCTGATCGCCAAGGGCAGCCAGGTGTTGCTGCTGTATACCGAGCGCTACGACGATTACAGCCTGCCCGGCGGTGGTGTCGACGAGGGGGAGTCCCTGGAGGAAGCCTTGCTGCGGGAGGTGGCCGAAGAGACCGGTGCCCGCGGCCTGACCATCCTCGGGGAGTTCGGACTGGTTGAGGAGTTGCGCCCCTGGTACAAGCCGGACCATGACAACGTGCGGATGCTCTCCTACTGCTACCTGTGCGATGCCGACAGCGCGTTGGGCGACACCGCGCTGGAACACTACGAACAGGCCAACGGCATGGCACCACGTTGGGTCGACCTGGCCGAAGCGATCGCTCACAACGAAGCGGTGATGGCCGGCAGCCCGAAGGCGGGCCTCTCCATTGCCCGGGAGACCTGGCTGCTGAAGCAGTTACAGTGCCATCTGCAACAGGCGGCCTGAGCGCCGATTTTCCCCAGCGGGGGCTGCGGCAGGCCCCCACCATCCCGCCAGCACCGTAACATCGCACCACCGTCCAATCATTCCCTCATCCCGGCAAAATCCCCAGAGGGTTAACGCCTGAGGCGCCCTTGCCCCACGTCGGCTCACTGTGTGGCCAAGTGGGTTCGGCCCCATGCTAGTGTGGGTCGGCTCATTCGCGGACCCGATTTGCCCTGTCGCCCCATCCGAAAATCGGTGTCCACCTGCACCAGAACAAGGACGTTTCTATGCGTACGTTTAGTATGAATGCGATCGGCCTGCTGCTCCTTTTTGCCCCACTTGGGGCGATGGCCACCCAGGCACAACCCGATCCGAACCGCGCCGCCCGCTTTGGCGTCCAGTCCGAGCGAAGCCACTGGATCCCCGACCAGCGCCATGCCCCCTCCTCCGCAACCCAGCACTTTATCGTTGAGCTGCAGTCTCCCCCCATTGCCAGTTTCTCTCTCGACAACGATCTCCCGGGCCAGTTACACCAGAACGCCAGCCTGCCTCTGTTCTCCCAGCATCAGGCTCGCCTCGAACAGGAGGTGAAGCTGTTTGAACAGAGCCTGCGGGCGCGTTCCTGGGATGCCCAGATAACGCACCGTTTCTCCACCCTGATCAACGCGGTCGTGGTCTCCGGCCGACAATTGGATGAAGCGATGCTGGCAAGCCTTCACGGGGTAAAGGCGGTCTACCCCGAGCGCCTGTACACCGTCCACCTGGACCGCTCAGTGCCGTTACTGAACGCCCCCATCTTCTGGCAACCGCTTGGCGGTCAGGAGCGGGCGGGCCGCGAGGTCAAAGTGGCCGTCATTGACTCCGGCATCCGTCCCGAGCACCCGATGTTTTCCGACCGGGGCTTCCCCTCAGCGTCGGGGGCGGTCGCCTCCGACGATCACTGCCAGCGTCACCCGTCCACCTTCTGCAACAACAAACTGGTGGTCGCCCGCTGGTACCCGCCCACCTTTGAGGTCTGGCACGATGAGCATCAAAGCCCGCTGGACTACCACGGTCACGGCACGCACGTGGCGGCCATCGCCGTTGGCAGCCCGATTGAAGCCCGCTATGACAACCAGCATTTCTCCCTGTCGGGCGTGGCGCCCGGGGCCCGGCTGATGGTCTACAAAGCCCTGTTTGCCACGGCCCATGACCCCACCCGGGCCAGTGGCTCCAGCATCATGCTGCTGCAGGCGCTCGAAGACGCGGTGCTCGACGGGGCGGACGTGATCAACAACTCCTGGGGCGGAGCCGGAGAAGACCCGGCAGCCTCCCCTTTCCGGCAGGCCCTGGCGCTGGCCGAAGCCTCCGGCGTGGTCGTGACTCAGGCTGCTGGCAACCACGGACCACTGCCACAAACCGTCAGCTGTCCCGGCTGTCTCGAAGCGGGCATTACCGTCGCCAACAGCAGTCCGGGCCGCTATCAGGGCAAGAGCCTGACGGTGGAGGGGCAGACCCCCATATACGCGGTGGACAGCTCCCCACCCTACCCCCTGTCGCATCCTCTGCGTGCTCCGCTGGTGGCGGGGCAGCAGATCGCCCCCAACAACAGCATGGGCTGCGCCCCCTTCCCGCCCGGCAGCCTGACCGGACAGGTGGTGCTCCTGCCCCGGGGCAACTGCCCCTTTAAGGTCAAGCTGCAACACCTGGACGCCGCCGGAGCGGTTGGCCTGGTGGTGTTCAATGACCGCCATTCCGCCCCCATCTCCATGCTGCTGGAGAATGCGCCCTTTCCGGCGGTGATGATCAGCAACGTCAGGGGCATGGCCCTGCTGTCCCAACTGCTCTCGGGCGCCACACTGAACGCGACCCTGTCGGCATCCAATCGGGTGATGCTGGCGGAGGAGTTTACCGACAGCGTCCACCTGGCCAGCTCCCGCGGCCCCAACAATGACCCCACTGTCCTCAAGCCGGACATTGCGGCGCCCGGCACCAACATCCTCTCTGCCACCTCGCCCACCGCCTCACACGCCAACAACCACGGCCTGGCGCTGATGACCGGCACCTCCATGGCCACCCCCCACCTGGCCGGAGCCGCGGCCCTGATGCGCGCCCGCCACCGCGACTGGAGTGCCGTTGAGATAAAAACCGCCCTGACCTCCACCGCGCGGCTTAGCGGGCTGACCCGGGAAGACGGCACAACGCCCGCCACCCCCTTCGACGTCGGGGCCGGGCGACTGGATCTCGAGGCGGCCAGCCGGGCCGTCCTGACCTTTGACCGGGCCTCCTACGCCAACCCCGCCTGCATCGCCACCTGCCAGTTTCAGCTTGCGGTGAACAACCGTGGTGAAACGGCGGGAGAGTGGGCGGTGACCGCAGACATTGAGGGGGCAAACGTCACCGTATCTCCCGCCACGCTGGCGCTCGAACCTGAATCATCGGCTCCGGTTATGGTCAGCATTGATGCCACCTACACCGAAAAGGATCGCTGGCACTTTGGCCAACTCCGCCTGTCCGGCCCCAACGACGCCCACCTGCCACTGGCCATCATCTCCAGTCGCGCAGACGACACCAGCGTCGCCTCCATTGTCGGCGAAGCCCCGACCCTGCCTCCCGGACAACAAGGGCGCTTTCATGCCCACGTCGTCAATCCTGGCGATCCCGGGCCGGTTACCGTCACCCTGTCGGTGGACCCCGACGTTACGCTGCTGGATCAGAGCATCGAGGTCGAAGAGGTCGCCACCAAAAACAGCGCACTGGCGGTGGGTGAGGATCCCAATACGCTGACCTGGCAGGGCTGGATGGACGCGCAACGCGTCTGGCTGTACCCGACGCCTTATCAACCCTTCACCAGCCACGCCAACGCCACCAACCGCATCCCCTGCCTGGAGGCCTGTGATGAAACCTCGATGGTGTACTGGACAACGCCGACCTTCGAGTTCAATGGCCGGGACTACAACCAACTGACGATATCCAGCAACGGCTTTATCGCGCCGGGGGAGGTCGAGGCCAGCGGCACCTGGAAAAACCAAGCTATCCCCTCTCCCCGTGCCCCCAACAATCTGATTGCGCCCTTCTGGGCCGACCTCGATCTGAAAGATGAAAGCGGACTGCAACCCAACGACGGGTCGGCCGAAGGTGGCACGCTCCACCTCTATGAAGTGGCCGATGAAACGGGTTCACCGGCCTGGCTGGTGGTGGACTGGATAAAGGCGCGGCTTTTCGACGATGCCTCCGGACAGACGTACAGCTTTGGTGTCTGGCTGGGCATTGGCAGCAACAAAGGACACAACCTGATGCGCTACTACTCGATGGGAGCGGTCACCGGTGATGCCACCGTGGGCGTCGAGGATGGCACCGGAAATATCGGCATTCTGCGCTACCACAACGGCGTCGGCTCGCCCCCGCTCACCGGTCAGACCCTGAAGATTGAGACCCACCCCGCCGGGTCCATCACCGTCAACTTCTCCCTGCACAATGCGCCGATGACAACGCAACGCCTGATCACCCGTGAGGACCAGCCGATCCGCGTTATGACGACCCGCCAGGAGCAAGGGTATCCCCTGCATCTGCAGGCCTCGCTGTCGGGCCAGACTCTGGAAGCCCTGCACCTGGTACGGCCCTCCGGGGCCGAGGTGATCATTGCGGCGCCTCCTGGCCACGGCAGCGTCATTGCCGACGATAAGGGCGACATGCTGTATACCCCCGAACCGGATTATGCCGGAGAGGACCACTTCAGCTATCGCCTGCGTGGCGACGCGGGCCACCTGTCAGAACCTTATCCGGTGACGATTGAGGTAACGGCGGTCAATGATGCCCCCAGCATCACCATGCCGTTGGAGTATGAGGCGCGCAGTGGTGACACCCTTGCCATTCCTCTGGTGGCGCATGATCCCGAGCAGGACCCGTTACGCTGGCACCTCAGCCAACAGGGGGAACCGACCGCCGATTACCGCATTGAGCGGTCCACCCTGTCACTGACCGCCCCCAGTGTCAGCGAGCGCCACCCGTTACGCTTCACCCTGTCCGCCAGCGACGCCGAGTTGCGCAGCGAACCGGTGTCCCTGACGGTACACATTCAACCGGAGTCGGACGCCACGCCGTCCGACTCCGGCGGTGGCGCACTGGCTGGCTGGACGCTGGCGCTGCTGTCCCTGCTGTACCCGCTGCGTCGCCCAAAAAAACACCCCCGGGCCGTTTCCGGTCCGGGGGTGTTGGATGTGCCGTGACTCGGCCTTGAGGGCCGGTCCGCTCGGCGTTACGCCTGGGGACGCATCGCCGGGAACAGGATCACATCGCGGATGGTGTGGCTGTCGGTGAACAGCATCACCAGGCGATCAATACCGATGCCCTGACCCGCCGTCGGCGGCAGGCCGTGTTCCAGCGCGGTCACGTAGTCACCGTCGTAGAACATCGCTTCGTCGTCACCGGCGTCTTTGGCTTTCACCTGATCCAGGAAGCGTTGCTTCTGGTCTTCGGCGTCGTTCAGCTCGGAGAAGCCGTTGGCGATCTCACGGCCACCCACGAAGAACTCGAAGCGGTCGGTGATCTCCGGGTTCTCGTCGTTACGACGGGCCAGCGGAGAGACTTCCGCCGGGTACTCGGTGATGAAGGTCGGCTGGATCAGGCGGTGCTCGGCAGTCTCTTCAAAGATCTCGGTGATCACGCGGCCCAGGCCCCAGGAGGGCTGAACGTCGATCTTCAGATCCTTGGCGACTTCGCAGGCGGACTCGTAGGTGTCCAGCATCTCGAGGGTCACTTCCGGATTGTACTTGAGGATCGCTTCACGCATGGACAGGCGGGCAAACGGCGCGCCGAAGTCGAACTCCTCTTCGCCGTACTTGACCTTGCTGGTGCCCAGCACCTTCTCGGTGACGGTGCGCAGCATGTCTTCGGTCAGGTCCATCAGGTCACGATAGTCCGCGTACGCCATGTAGAACTCCATCATGGTGAACTCGGGGTTGTGACGCGGGGAGAGGCCTTCGTTACGGAAGTTGCGGTTGATCTCAAACACACGATCAAAACCGCCTACCACCAGGCGCTTCAGGTACAGCTCCGGCGCGATGCGCAGGTACATGTCCTGGTCCAGGGCGTTGTGATGGGTGATGAACGGACGGGCGGAAGCGCCGCCGGGGATCACCTGCATCATCGGGGTTTCCACTTCCATGAACTCGTGATCGGTCATGTACTGACGGATCGCGGCGATCACTTTGGAGCGAACCTTGAAGGTGTTACGGGACTCTTCGTTTACGATCAGGTCCACGTAGCGCTGACGGTCGCGTTGCTCCTGGTCGGTCAGACCGTGGACCTTC
>CAZWED010000121.1:0-8790 GCA_964632645.1 uncultured Ferrimonas sp.
GAGGTCGCGGCGCCACCGGTCGTGTCCCAGATGTCCACCGGCTGGTTGTCCACGGTGGTGAACACCACCCACTGGTTGTTGTTGTTCAGCGAGCCGCCGTTGGGCTTGATGAAGTAGCTGGTCTGGATGTGCGGCTCACCCAGCGAGTCATAAATGGTGACCGAGGTGGCGGTGTTGTAGGTGGTCGGATCCGCCGGGTTGAAGTTGGCGGGGTCCATCGTCACGTCGTTGGCCGGCAGGTTCATCGACATGGTGATGTCGCTGGTGGCGTTGGGCTGGCCCGCCGTCTGCGGGATCTGCACCGGCTTGGTGGTGGAGAGGGAAACGGACTGGACGGAACCGTCGGCGTTCACCGGCAGAGCCATCAGGTAGTTGCCCTGGCTGTCCACCACGAAGTTGCTGTCGTTCAGCTTAAACGCCCCGGCGCGGGTGTAGGAGAAATCCTGGCTGCCGAACTCGGAGTTGGTGACGAAGAAGCCGTTGCCGTTGATGGCCAGGTCCAGCGCGTTGTTGGTAAAGGAGAGCGCGCCCTGGTGGAACTGCTGGGCGATCTGCGCGGTGGCCACACCGGCGCCGACGTTGGTCTTGCTGTTGGTGAACAGCGAGTTGTTGTAGACGTCGGCGAACTCGGCACGGGACTCCTTAAAGCCGATGGTGTTCACGTTCGCAATGTTGTTGGACGTGGTGTTCAGATCCTTCTGGGCGGCGTTCAGACCGCTGAGAGAGATATTGAATGACATGAGTTAGCTTCCTTTATCCTTCCGCAACGGCCAAGACGTCACCCAGGCTGATCCCGCCCAGGCCACGAAGATTCAATACGGTGTCATAGTCGGCGCCCCCGAGGGTGACGCTGTTTACGTGCGCATAAGTGGAGACCGGCAACTCCTGGTTGCTGCCATCGGCCAGTCCCTGCGCGCTAAAGCTGTAGGTGCCGGGCGGCAAGGCTTTGCCCTCGGCATCGGTGCCGTCCCAGACAAAATCCACGTTGCCGCCGGTGCCCGCATCCACGGTGATGGTGCGCACCACCTGGCCGGTGCTGTCTTCCACCCGCACCATCAGGTTCTGGGTGCCCGCCGGAGCGCTGACCACGCCGGAGACCGGAGTCGCCGCGTCGCTCAGGTAGCCCATGTTGGAGGGGATCAGCACCTTCTGCCCCACCAGACCGGACGCCTGCAGCGCCTGGTTGGAGGTCATCACGGTGTTGAGGCTCTTAATCTCGTCGTTGAGGTTGTTGATCCCATCCACGGTGGCGAAGGAGGACATCTGCGAGATCATCTGATCGTTGTCCACCGGCTTCATGGGGTCCTGCATCGACAGTTGCTGGGACAGCAGGGAGAAGAAGTCTTCCTGAGTCAGCGCCTGGTTGGCGTTGGACTCCGGTACCGGTGACTCCTTCTGCCAGCGCATGGCGTCCAGGTAGTTGTTGTTAATGGTACTCACGGACAGTTACTCCCGATTAGCCTTTGCCCAGACGCAGGGTCTGCTGGGCCATCTCTTTGGCAGCGCTGGCCACCTGCACGTTGGCCTGGTAGCTGCGCGAGGCGGAGATCATGTTGGCCATCTCCTCCACCACGTTGACGTTGGGTTTGTAGATGTAGCCCTCGGCATCCGCCAGCGGATGGTTGGGGCTGAACTGGCGCACCAGCGGCTTATCGCTCTCCACAATGCCCGCGATCTGCACCGGCACGCTCTGGCTCTGATAGCCGGAGGCCTGCTGCAGGGCGGCTTCAAACACCGGCTGACGGGCGCGGTAGGTTTCGTCCACGCTGGAGCTGACGCTGTTGGCGTTGGCGATGTTGGAGGCGGTGGTATTGAGGCGCACTGATTGGGCGCTCATGCCCGAACCGGCGGTTTCAAAGATCTTGAACAGGCTCATGCTCAGTCTCCTCGCAGCGCTTTTTTCAGGCCGCTGAACTTGCCGTCCAGGAAGCCCAGGCTCATCTGGTATTCCAGGGTGTTCTGCATAAAGAGGTTGCGCTCGGTTTGCAGGTCCACGGTGTTGCCGTCGCCGGTATCCGGATGCAGCGGGGAGCGGAACTTCAGGCCCGGCTGGGGATCGATGCTGGCATCAAAGTGTTTTTCGTGGCTCCGGGAGAGGGCAAACGCTTGCCGGCTCTTTGCCCCCGCCAGCGCCTGCTCGAAGTCGAGATCCTGCGCCTTGTAGTTGGGGGTATCGGCATTGGCGATGTTGCTGGAAAGCACCTCCGCACGCTCCGCCCGCACACCGAGGGTGTGCTGGTGAATGCCTAATGCCTTGTCGAAAGAGATGGCCATACTTTGCCTCCTGGATCCGTATGGCCAATAAAAAGCAAAAGGCGTGCCATTCGACACGCCTTTCGGTTTACTTGCTGCGCCTCAACGCTTGCGATAGAGGATGCCCGCGGGATAGCGGCACATTTCGAAATCTTCGCTGAGGTTGGCGATGGACTCGGATGCCCCCAGAAACAGGTAGCCCCCCGGGTTCAGAGCGGCAGCGAATTGCCGCAGGATTTTCTGCTTGCTCTCCGGCGAGAAGTAGATGAGCACATTGCGGCAGAAGATGATGTCGAAGCGGCCCAGCAGCAGGTAGCTGTCGAGCAGGTTGTGCTGACGGAAGGTGATGCCCTGGCGGATCTCCGCCTTCACCTTCATCCGTCCCTCGCCGATGCAATCAAAAAACTGCTGCTTGCGGGTGTCGCTCAAGCCCCGCCCCATCGCCAGGGCGTCGTACTCGCCGCGCTGGGCCAGCTCCAGCACCCGGGTGGAGAGGTCGGTCGCGAGGATTTCCCCCCCCTGCATCAGGCGCCCGGGGTTCTTGCGGCGAAACTCCTGCAGGCTCATCGCCAGGGAGTAGGGTTCCTGCCCGGTGGAGCAGGCGGCGGACCAGATCCGCAGCCGGCCATTGGCCTTGCTCAGCTCCGGCAATACTTCGCTTTGCAGTAACTCAAAGGGGTAACCGTCGCGAAACCAGAAGGTTTCGTTGGTGGTCATCGCCTCAATCACCTGGGTTTTCAGGACCGAGCCTTCCGGGCGCATCACTTCGCGAACCAGATCCGTCATGGTGGCATGATGTGCCGCCATCAACGGACCCAACCGGCTGCGAACCAGGTATTGCTTGTTTTCGCCCAGGACGATCCCGCACTGGCGCTGCAGGAAGTCGGCGAAGGCCTGGTAGTCTTGAATTGCCAGAGACTTCGTTGGCAATGTTATTCCCCTTGATTCTTAACGAGGTAGCTGTTGACGGTTCGCGCCAGCTCATCGGGATTGAACTTGGCGATAAACTCGTTGGCGCCCACCTTCTGTACCATCGCCTGGTTAAAGACGCCAGACAACGAGGTGTGCAGGATCACGCTCAGGGAGCGCAGTTTGGGGTGGGCGCGGATTTCGGCGGTCAGGGTGTAGCCGTCCATCTCCGGCATCTCGATGTCGGACACCACCAGGCTCAGTTTTTCGGAGATGTCCTGGCAATCTTCCGCCAGCTCCTTGAGCTTGGTCAGCGCTTCCAGGCCGTCCTTCACCACGATCAGGTCCAGCCCCATCGGTTCGAGGGCGCGCTGCACCTGTTTGCGGGCAACGGAGGAGTCGTCGGCCACCAGCACGGTTTGACGGTCGGCGCGGGTCGGGGCCAGCTCGGCCACCACTTCGTCGCTGACGTCGGCCCGGGCCGGAGCGATCTCATCCAGCACCTTCTCCACGTCGAGGATCTCCACCAGCTCATTTTCCAGCTCGGTGACGGCGGTCAGGTAGTTGCTGCGGCCACTGCCCTTGGGCGGCGGCAGAACGCCTTCCCAGTTCAGGTTAACGATGCGCTCCACGGCGCTGACCAGGAACCCCTGTACCGAGCGGTTGTACTCGGTGATGATGACAAAGGCGGTATCCAGATTCTGGGTGGCCGGGCCACCGATGGCGGCGGAGAGGTCAATGACAGAGATGGTTTGCCCGCGGATGTGGGCAACGCCACGGATAAGGCGACTTTGATGAGGGAGCGCGGTCAGCTTGGGGCATTGCAGCACCTCGCGAACCTTAAACACGTTAATGCCGTAGCGCTGGCGTCCTTGGAGGCGGAACAGCAACAACTCAAGGCGGTTTTGACCCACCAGCTGAGTGCGCTGGTTCACCGAATCCAAAATACTGGCCATAAGGGAACGTCCTTATCAAAACTTTACGAAAATCGGGGCACCGCTGCCGCCATTGGGTTATATCGGCCGATTGTCGTTATAATGCAGCGGCGTTGTATCAATTTCCGGAACCCGGTTCAACCGGGCCGGTCAGAAACTGGTGAAACGCTCCCCCAAACGGGTTCGATTATAAGAGTAATGGATCGGCGAATGCGAACTTTCTCAACCGCTTACTTCCGGGTACTTTGCCTGCTGACGGGACTGCTTTCCGCCACGCTGGTGAGCGCCAATGGCACCACTTTGGAGGCGATCCGTTCCACCGCCGCAGAGTACGTACAGGCCCATATCACGGTGCCTGAGGGGGCCCGGGTCACCGTCGAGGCCAACGAGCTGGACAACCGGTTGCAGTACCCGCAGTGCCAACAACCGCTGCTGGCCAGCGCGCCGGGGAATAACGGATTTGGGCGCTACGTCACAGTTAAGGTGAGCTGCCCGGACAGCGAGGGGTGGTCACTTTACGTGCCGGTGCAGACCCGCTTTGAATATCCGGTGGTGGTGGCCACCACCACCCTCAACGCCGACGCCGTTCTGGAACCCCAGCACCTGAGCGTCGAATACCGTGACGCCAACACCCTGCGCGGCAACACGGTGACCGACCCGCACCAGCTGGTGGGCGCGCGGCTTATCCGCCGCATCGGCAGTGGCCAGCCCATCGGCAGCAACAACATCTGCCTGGTGTGCAGCGGCGACCTGGTGACCATCTACGCCCGCACCGGCGGCATCGAGATCAAAACCGGCGGCGAGGCGCGGGGCAGCGGGGCGATGGGCGACACCATCCGGGTGCAAAACAACCGCTCAAAACGTATCATCGACGCCAGAGTGGTCGGCGTCGGCGAAGTCGAAGTCCGAATGTAAAAAATGCCTAAAGCTTCGTTCAGGCCGGACGATAACCTGAGTGAGCACAGACACCTTATTTAACGGAGCCACACCTTATGGCGATTGATCTCAGCAAATTGACCACTGGCGCCAGCCACACTCTGCCGAGCCAGAGCAAGGCGAAGCCGGCGGTCAACAGCGACAGCAGCCCGGCCTCTGCCCGCCCGGCAGGCGACGCCGTCGTGCTGACTGAGCAAGCCCAGCAGTTGGCCCGGGCGGAAAGCAACCTGAGCCATGCCACCGGCATCGATCAGGGTAAGGTAGACGCCATCAAGCAAGCGATTGCCGAAGGCCGCTACCATGTGGACCCCGAGCGCCTGGCTCAGAACATCACCCGCTTCGAAAGCGAACTGAGCGGTTTGATGGATGAGTGAGGCCACCCTCGCTGAACGGCTTTCCCAACAGCTGGTCCGACTGGACCAGCTGTTGGCGCTTCTGGCCCGGGAAACCGAGGCTCTGGTGCAGCGCGACATCGAGCAGATTGAAGCCCTGCTGAAAGAGAAGCTGACCCTGCTGGAGCACATCCGTCAGGCGGACGCCGTACTGAGCCGCCATCCGGAGATTGAGCAGGTCAAAACCGACCCGACACTGGCGGACACCCTGAAGCAGGCGCAGGCCAGACTGGCCGAGTGCCAGAGCCGCAACGCCCATAACCAGGCTCAGGCGGAGCTGGTCAGCGCCAGCCTGACCCGCCTGCAGCAACTGCTGCAACGCACCCGCCACGCCAGCGCCATGACCTACACCGGCGAAGGGCAAACCCACGTCGGCCAGCGTCTGGGAAAAAGCATCCAGGTTTAAGCCGTCCCACCGCTTCTGAAAGCCCGGTTATGCCGGGCTTTTTTGCGCCCGCGCCCTTTTTCACTGGCAACACGTCACCCCACAAAAAAGCCGGCCCCCGCGCTAATGGCAGGAGCCGGTTGTTGTTGCTGTCCACTCAGTAATAACTGACGGAACGCACCCGCTGACGCGGCTGCTGCTGGTACAGCTGCCACACCACTTTGTAATCCAGCTCCAGCTCCGTGACGTAGCTGTCGCCCACCGGATAGCTGCGCACCACCCGCGCCCCGCGGATCACCCCGTCCACCTGGGCCCGGAACGCGTCGCGGCGCAGCACCGTCTCATCCATCTCACTGACGCCCTGGATGCGCTGGCCGTACACCTGCTCTGCCAGCTCCCGATAGGCGTCCAGCTTGGCGGCGCGCATCGCCCGGCGCATCTTCTCCTGCTCGGAATCCCCCAGCTGGGCCGACAGCGGCGCGATGCCGGTGGCGGTCAGCACCGGGAAGGACTCCGGCGCGACGGTTTCATACTCCACGTAACGGTCATAACCGGCACAGCCGGACAACGCCGTCAGCAACAGCGCACAGGGCAGAATCCTCATCGCTCCTCCAACTCCACCACGCTGCCCCGGCCCGGGGCTTCATGGCGGTATAAGCCGCCCTGCTCCAGGCTCACCTGGCGGGACGGGCCAAAATACTGCGGCAGTTGCGCCCATAAGACGCTGCTTTGTGACGCCGACAAGATGCGTCGGTTCGCCACCGAAATGATGCGGCTGTTGATCAGCACCGAATCGCGGTTAGTGGCGACCGTGGCCACCACCACCTGCTCCACCGGCAACTGGCCGGCCAGCTTCTCGAAATCCCGGCTCAGCAGCAGGTTGCCCTGCTCCGTCACCCGCACCGTGTCGCTGCCGTTCAGGTCCACCAGGTTCAGCCCCTGCTGGTGCAGTGCGCCGGTCAACGCCTCGCCCAACTGACGGGCGAACTGGCTGCTCTGGTCAAACTGCTCCAGCATCACCGGCGTGGTTACCGCCGTCAGCCGCGTGGTGTCCAGGTTGTCGTGATGACGCACCAGATCCCGCGCGATGGCCTCGGCCAGCCGGTTCAGCGCCCCCTGTGGCGGCAACACCTTGCCGTCCTCACTGGCGACATACCCCTCTGGCACCGCCGGAGGCGTGGCACAACCGGCCAGCCCCAACAGCAGCGCAGCAGGCAAAACTCGCGCCATCACTCGCATTGAACCATCTCCTGTCACTCGCATACCTTGGTATCGACCCACCGCCCGTAAGCTTTAGGCACAAGCTTTGCTTATAATCGGGCCACCCTCAACGCCCAGGTCACGATTGCCCCATGAACCGGTTTTGCCTCGCTATTCTCTCGCTGCTGCTCCTGAGCCCCGCCACACTGGCGGGCTTTGTCGAGTTGAGCGGTCAGGCCCAGATCATCAATGACGATGTCGACCACGCCCGACAACGGGCCATCGACCGGGCCCTCAGCCAGGCGGTAATGAGCGCAGGCGCCCAGCTGGACTACCAGCAAAGCAGCCAGAACGGCGTGCTGATGGACGAACAGCTGCAACTGGAAAGCCGGGCCAGCGTCGGCTCGATGGAGATCCTGTCGGAGCGACGCAGCGGCAACCAGTACCACGTGACCCTGCGGGTCAGCCTCATCAACGACGCGTTGGGCGAGTGCCGGGGGCCGGCGGGCCGGGTGGCGATCAGCATTCCCCGAGCCCAGGTGCGCTACCGCGAACAACTGGTGCCCGGCGGGCTGTACGAACTGGACGGCGCCTTCAGCCGCCTGATCAGCAACACCCTCAACGGCGAGGGCCGCTACGCCTTCGGCAACGTCCGCGACGACCTGCGCATCGACCTGGGCAGCCACGACCGCCAATGGGTGCGCGCCCTGGGCGAACAGGACAACAGCCAGTACGTGCTGGCGCTGACCTTTGATGACCTGAGTGTGGTGCGGCCCGAGCGGGTGCTGGGCTACTGGGAGCGCGACGCCACTCGCAACCTCGCGCTGGAGGCGACGTTGTACGATGCCTTTACCGGCGAGCGGGTGTGGACCCAACGCTACCGTAGCCAGGGCGGCTGGCCCTTCGAGCGTCAGGAGATGGCGGACACCGCCACCGAGCGGTTCTGGGACAGCGACTTCGGCCAGGAGCTGCGCCGGATTGGCAACCAACTGGTGCAGGACCTCAACCACACCCTCGCCTGCCAACCCCTGAAGGGCCGCCTGCTGGAACTCAACGGCCAGTACGCCGTTGTCAGCCTCGGCCTGCGCCACGGCTTACGACCCGGAGACAAGCTGCAGATCGTGCCGCAACAGGACAGCTGGGCCCAACCCAGCCAACTGGTGCTGACCCTGGAACAGGTGGAACCGGAGCGCGCCCGCGCCCGCCTCGACGGCCCCACCGCCCTGATGGGCGTGCAGGTTGGCGACTGGGTGCAACGCGCCCCGCGACAGCGCAAACTTTAGGCAACTGATTTGCAGGCCTTTTCAATCCCCTGCCCCACTGGCTAGAATGGGCCTGCCTACCGCCTCCCCATAGCTCAACAGGATAGAGCAGCCGCCTCCTAAGCGGCCGATAGAGGTTCGAGTCCTCTTGGGGAGGCCAAAATCTCGATTTCCCCCTGCCTTTTCAATCCCTAAAAGTTTGTCTCCGGTCTCTGCCGCCAGACCTCGTGAAATCCGTCATACGGGTTCAAGCCCGGACATCCAGTTGGGTGAATTGGCGGTTTCAATAGATTGGCGGGGCCTCCGCGACGCTGTGGCGCGAACTGCGCCGAGTTAACGCTCACCTGATGGCTAAAGGTTCTGCATTACTCGAAGTGTGACATGCCGCCGATAACGGCAACGGGTGTGCCTATCTCAAAGCGACGAAGGGATTGCCAGATAAAGGTGATTCGGAAGCTAAAGCTCACAGCCAGAACACCAAAAGCAGCCCGATTTCAGCTAAAGCTCCCAAGTCAGCT
>CAZWED010000122.1:0-8760 GCA_964632645.1 uncultured Ferrimonas sp.
GCACGTTCCACTCATCCATCTTAGCCAGCTCACTTTCCGGTTGATGCACAGCCAGTACCGGCCCCTCGGCCAGAACATTGAGTTCGCTGTCGGTCACAATGGTGGCGATCTCGATGATCGTGTTCTCTTCGGGATCCAACCCGGTCATCTCCAGATCGATCCAGATCAGATTGCTGGCTTGTTGTGGCATCCACGGCTCTCGCTAAGGGCTTTTTGATCAGAATGGAGTATCATACGGCCTAATTTGGGTGATGACACCGATTTCGCCGGGAGCGATGTGAGCAAAGGCAAGAAAAAGCTGACCAAAGGCCAGCTGAGACGAGTACGGGCCAATCAAAGCCGACGCCTCAAAGGCGGTGATGAACCCCAGTGGGATAACGATACCCTGGGGCCGCAACTGACCGGACGGGTAATCAGCCGTTTCGGCCAGCACGCCGACGTTGAGGATGAGCAGGGTGAGATCTTCCGCTGCAACCTGCGTCGGACCATCGACAGCCTGGTGGTGGGCGACCGGGTCGCCTGGCGCAAAGGTACCGAGCAAATGGCCGGTATCGCCGGCGTGATTGAGGCCGTTCACCCACGCCACAGCCAGTTGGCTCGCCCCGACTACTATGACGGGCTGAAGATTGTTGCTGCCAACATCGATCAGATCCTGATCGTGTCTGCCGTGGTGCCCGAGCTCTCCTCCCAGATCATCGATCGCTACCTGGTGGCGGCTGAGGACACCGGCATTCCGCCGGTCCTGGTGCTGAATAAGGTGGATCTGCTCGATGATGAGGGTCGCGCCTTGGTGGATGAGATCCTGCAGCCCTATAAAGCCATCGGCTACCCCATGCACCTGGTCAGCAGTCAGACCGGCGAAGGCATGGCAGAGCTGGCGGAATGCCTGAAAGACAAGGTCAGCATCTTTGTCGGCCAGTCCGGCGTGGGGAAATCATCCATGATCAACCAGCTGCTGCCCGAGGCCGATCTGTTGATCGGAGACGTCTCCAGTAACTCCGGACTGGGCCAGCACACCACCACAACCGCCCGTTTGCTGCACTTTACCGACGGCGGAGACCTGATCGACTCCCCCGGGGTCCGCGAGTTCGCCCTCTGGCATCTGGCGCCAGAGCGTGTTACCTGGGGCTTTAAGGAGTTTCGCGAGGTGCTCGGCACCTGCAAATTCCGGGACTGCAAACACGGTGACGATCCGGGCTGCGCGCTGCGCGCCGCCGTGGAAGCCGGTCAAATCAGCGTACAGCGATTTGACAACTACCACCGTATTCTGGAAACCATGAATACGGATAAACCCAACCGCCACTTCGGCAACCCGTTAACCAACAAGTAAAACTCAAGGTGCCCCAGTGTCTTTGGACAAACTGAAAGTTAACCTGCAATACGTGATGCCCAAGCACGCCCTGTCCCGACTGGTCGGCAAGTTTGCCGCGGCCGAGGCGGGCCCGCTGACGACCGCTTTCATTAAGTGGTTCATCCGTCAGTACGACATCAAAATGGAAGAGGCCGTGTAGGAGGACCCCAAGTCTTATCGCACCTTCAACGAGTTCTTCACTCGTCCGCTGAAGCCGGGTCTGCGTCCTCTGGCAGAGGGAGAGAACCTGCTGCTGCAACCGGTCGATGGCCGGGTGAGCCAATGTGGCAAGATCCACGACGAGCGCCTGTTCCAGGCAAAAGGCCACGACTTCGGCCTGAAGGAGCTGCTGGGCGGGCATGACAAAGATGCCAAGCCCTTCAAAGAGGGGCACTTCGCCACCATCTACCTGTCCCCGCAGGACTACCACCGCATCCACATGCCGGTGGCCGGTACCCTGCGCCGGATGATCTACGTGCCCGGCGATCTGTTCTCGGTTAACCCGCTGACCACCGCCAACGTACCGGGCCTGTTTGCCCGCAACGAACGCGTCGTCACCATCTTTGATACCGAGCACGGCCCCCTGGCGATGGTGTTGGTGGGTGCCACCATCGTAGCCAGCATCGAAACCGTCTGGGCAGGCACCGTAACGCCGCCCACCGGCAGCCAGGTGTTCGCCTGGGATTACCCCGCTGAGGGTGAGCAGGCCATCCGTCTGGAGAAAGGGGAAGAGATGGGTCGCTTCAAACTGGGCAGCACCGTGGTGGCCTGTTTCGGCCGCGGCATGCTGGATGAGTTTGATGACGACTTCGAGCCCGGCGACGTGACCCGCCTGGGCCGCCCGATGGCGAAAGTGAAGGACGACTGACGCCCCAAGCACAAGGATGTGGTCGTGAATCCCACCCTTCAGCTTCACCTCGCGGTGCTGCTTTTCAGTGGCACCGCGCTGTTTTCCAAACTGATCCCGCTTCCGGCTACGGAAATCACCGCCTTACGTGCTGTGCTGGCCGGAGCCGCCCTCTTTACCCTGTTGCTGCTCACCGGCAAGCGCGTGCGTTTGCAACGGGGCCGGGACTACCTGATCGTCATCGGCCTCGGCGTGCTGATTGGCCTGCACTGGGCCACCTATTTCGCCGGCATGCAGTTTTCCACAGTCGCCATCGGCATGATCGCCTTTTTCACCTACCCGGTGATGACGGTGCTGGTGGAACCGTTGCTGGTGGGCCAGCGTCCCGCACCGGCGGATCTCGCCAGCGCATTGATCGTCCTGTTGGGAGTAGCCCTGCTGGTGCCGACACCCAGCCTCGACAGTGAGGTCACTCAGGGGGTGCTGCTCGGGGTGCTCTCTGCCGCCCTGTTTACCGCCCGTAATCTGCTGCAGCGCCGCTACTTTGCCCACTACTCCGGCGCCCAGACCATGGCCTACCAGACCTCCGTCGCCGCAGTGATGCTGCTGCCCTGGATTGAGATCCCCGCAGGCGCCATGACCGCCACAGACGGCTACATGCTGGTGTTGCTGGGTCTGGGCTTTACCGCCCTGCCCCACGCCATGCTGTCCCAGTCCCTGCGCAGCCTGAGCGCCAAAACCGTCAGCCTGGTGTCCTGCATGCAACCCCTCTACGCCACCGCGCTGGCGGCCCTGTTACTGGCCGAGTGGCCCGACCTCAAGACCCTGTTTGGCGGCGGATTGATTCTGGCGGCCGCCCTTTATGAGACCGCGCGGGCACATCGGCGTTAACGGCGTAGGCACCTTAAACTTTCTTCGATACACTGACGCTGCTCGTAACTGTCACTCCCTTGCCAAAAAACGCGGAACATCATGCGGCGTCTTCTTCTGCCCCTGCTCCTTCTTCTGGTCGCGGTCAGCGTCCAGGCCAATGCGCCCTTTTCTCTTGAACGTCGTCTGAGCCCATTTGGCAAGCAGGAGAACACCCAAACCACGGCAGAGCAGTGGCAGACTCAGCGTCAGCAACTGGAAAAAGAGCTGGCGCAGTACCAGAGCCTGATCACCGAGTTCCCGGTTCGCCAGGCCGAGCTGCAAAGCCAGTTGAATCGCACCCTCTCCAGCGAGGTGGACGCCAGCCAGGGGCTGGCGCAACAGCTTTCGCTGGTGCATCTGGAGCTGCAGGAGCTCAAAGCCAGTACCGCCTCCCTCGCAGAGATGCGCAAAGAGATGCGCGAACGCATCGCGTCACTGCCCCAGTTGGAGCAACAGGCCAACGCGCAGCTTCGGCTGGCGTCCGGTGGCAGCGAAGCGATCCGCCAGGCCCGCCAGGACTACTTCAGCCAGCTGCTGACAACCGTCCAGACCGAACAGAAAGCCCTGCCCCTGCAACTGCAGCTGATCCAGCTGCGGGAACGCCTGGTGCACAATCAGCAGGTGGCGCTGGAGCAGCGCCTCGCCAACCTGAATGACGCCATCGCCGCCGAGCGACGGGCCCAGAGCCGATCCGCCATCACCACCACACTGCCCCGGGCGGGCAGCGATCCCTCATTGAGCCAGGTCAGTGAAGAGAACGCTGAACTGGCACGGGCACTGGCCCGCATCAATGGCCGCCTTGAGCAGATGGGCAACCAGATTGTTCAGGCGGAACAGGCTTACCAGCAGCTCTCCACTCACCTCAGCGAAACCCAGGAGCAGCTCCAGTGGGGTGGCGGCAGCGCCGCCTTTGGTGAAGCACTGATCCGCCAACTGAAACAGTTGGAGAAGCGGCCGGCCGGCGCCGACACCAGCCGTCAGCTCAGCCAGTCCCGCCTCGACCGTTACGACTTCGAGCAACAGCGCGAATCCCTGCTGCGCCAGCTCCGCACCCTCAAAGAGGAAGACCCGACCCGCGAGCTGTGGGAGCGTCAGCTGTCGTTGCTGGAGCAGTTGATCGACGCCCACGAACAACTGGTGCTCGACCTCACCCGCCTGAAGCTCCAGCAGGAGCAGCTGGCGCTGCAGTCCGAGCGTTTTCGCAAGCTGATCAATGAGCACCTGTTCTGGCTGCCCAACAACCGGCCGCTGGATCGCAACTGGACCGGAGAGCTGGCCCTCAGCCTGAGCTGGCTGACCGACGCCCAGCGCATCGCGGAACTGAAATCGGCGGTGCGTTTCAACAACACCGGCTGGTCACTCTGGCTGGTGCTGGTGGTGGCGGTCGTGGTGCTGTCTGATCTGCTCAAAGGCCCCTACGCCCGCGCCCAGGGCAAACAAGCGCGCTACATCGGTAACGTAACGCTGGACCGCTTCAGTGCCAGTGTCGCAGCCCTGTTCACCGCCGTGGCGTACAGCCTGCTGGCCCCCCTGCCACTGTGGGCCGCCGGCAACCTGCTCTACAGCAGCGAAGGCCACCTGTTTGCCCAGGCGCTGGGTAAGGCGCTGCTGTTTGCTGCCGTCCCGATCCAGCTGTACTGGATCGTCCACCAGCTGAGTCGCCCGGACGGGTTGATGATCGCCCATTTCCGGCGTTACCCGCCGCTGGTCAACCATGTGCTGCGGTTCCTGAGAAAATCCCTGTGGGTGGCCACCCCGCTGATCCTGTTGGTGGTGATGACCGACGCGTTGGATCTGGAGATGATCAAAGCCAGCCTGGGCCGCGGTGCCTTCCTGCTGCTCTGCCCGGTGCTTGCCTACTTCTACCGGCGCCTGTCCGGTTTCGCCAGCCAATATCACCATCACCACAGCCGGGGCCACGACAGCCAGCGCCGGCTGCTGGAAAAGCTGATCTGGCTGGCGCTGATCATCGTGCCGATGGTGGCGCTCATTCTTGCCGCCCGGGGCTACTACTACAGCGCTCAGCAGCTGCTCAGCCAGGCCCAGTTGACCGTACTGTTGGCCCTGCTCTACCTGCTGGGCTACCTGATGGTGAAACGCTGGACTCTCATCGAGCGCCGCCGCCTGCAGTTTGAACGGGCCAAGGCCAAGCGGGCCGAGGCGCTGGCCCAGCGTGAGCGCGAAAAGGCGGAGGGGATCCCCGCCTCCAGCGCCGAGGGGCATCTGGAAGCGGACGACCCGCTCATCGATCTGGACACCATCTCCACCCAGTCCCTGAGCCTGATGCGCAGCCTGATGGTGCTGGCGTTCTTCCTGTCGCTGATCGCCCTGTGGAGCCAGACCCACTCCGCCATGTTCAGCTTCCTGGAGGGGATCACCCTCTGGTCCAGCACCCAGATGGTGGACGGGGTCGAGCAGGCGGTGCCCATCACCCTGATGTCGTTTGCCACCGCCGCCATGGTGGCGATCTTCACCGCCATGATCGCGCGCAACCTGCCCGGTTTGCTGGAGCTGGTGATCCTGCAACGACTGGAATTGAGCCCGGGCACCGGTTTCGCCATCACCTCCGTCAGCAAGTACGTGATCTACACCGTCGGGGTGTTCGTCACCTTCTCCATGCTGGGGCTGGCCTGGAACAAGCTGCAATGGCTGATTGCCGCGCTCACCTTCGGCCTGGCGTTCGGCCTGCAGGAGATTTTTGCCAACTTCATCTCCGGCATCATCATCCTGTTTGAGAAACCGATCCGCATCGGCGACACGGTGACCATCCGCGACCTGACCGGTACGGTGTCCAAGATCCAGATCCGCGCCACCACCATCGTCGACTGGGACCGCAAAGAGATCATCGTGCCCAACAAGGCGTTCATTACCGAACAGCTGGTGAACTGGTCGCTGTCCGACCCGATCACCCGGGTCTGCATGTCGGTCTCCGTGGCCCGGGATTCCGATCCCGCCCTGGTGGAAGCCTTGCTGCACCAGGCGGTGAAGGAGTGCCCGCTGGCGCTGGAAACCCCGGAACCGGAGATCTACTTTGGCGGGTTCGGCAGCCACACTCAGGACTTCGAGATGCGCGCCTACGCCGACGAGATGGGCAAACGCTGGCCGCTGCGTCATGATCTTCACATGCGGATCCTGGCCAAGTTCCGCGAAGCCGGTGTGGTGCTGGCGTACCCGCAGATGGACCTGCACATCAAATCAGGCGACCCCAAAGAGGGCGGATTGATCCGCTAACAGGAGAAGGGCATGTTGATCATTGCGCACCGGGGTGCCTCAGGACACGCACCGGAAAACACCCTGGCGGCGATGGACAAGGCGCTGGCACTGGGTGCCGACGCCATCGAGCTGGACCTCCAGTGCGTCGGTGGCACGCTGGTGGTGCTGCACGACCGCTACCTGCACAAAACCACCAATGGCCAGGGCCCGCTCAGCGCCCAGACGCTCGACACCCTGGCCCTGCTGGATGCCGGACAGGGCGAGCGGGTGCCCACCCTATGGCAGGTGTTGCAGCGGGTGGGCGGACGTTGCGACTTCAATCTGGAGCTGAAGGGCCACGATACGGTCGAGCCTTTGCTGGCCCTGCTGCCGCGGGCAGAACGGGAACTGGGCTATCGCCCGGAGCAGTTCCTCATCTCCTCCTTTCACCACCCCATGCTGGCCCGCGTCAAAGCCGCCCGGCCGGATCTGGCCATCGGCGCGCTGACCGCCAGCCTGCCGCTGGATTACGCCGCCTTTGGCACTGCCCTGAACGCCGACACCATCAACGTGGATGTGGATTTTGTGGATCAGGCGCTGGTGGACGACGCCCACCGGCGCGGGCTGAAAGTGCTGGTCTACACTGTCGACCAACCGGAAGACCTGCGTGCCATGGCGGCACTGGGTGTGGATGGCGTTTTCAGCAACTTCCCGGATCACGCCCGACAGTTACTGGGGGGCCAGACCCAGCCCCCGGGACAGTGCTGGCGCTGAATCAGATCTGGCGGTGGCGCTCGGCCCAGACGCCGATAAAGAGGAAGGTCAGGGTCACCACTGCCAACAGCCACTGGGCATTGAGCCCGGACAGTTGCGAGGCCAGCCAGGGCGCCACAGCGGTGATCAGCAGGCCATAGCCAAAGGCGATCAGCACCACGTAAAGCAGCGTTCTGAGGATAAAGGGCCAGTTACGGATGCGGGTACGGATAAAGCCCTGGATGTCGCCATGCAACACCACCAGGGCACAGGCCACCATCGCGGTGGCGATGGAGCCGAGGTAGGGATACAGCGTGCCACCCAGGGCCGCGGTCAGATCGGACAGCCAATCCATCAGAGATCCTTTCACTTGTCAGTTGCAGTCCGTATCTTACAGCGACAGAAACATCAGGACATTGGATCTCATGGAAAAAATTCTGCTGCTGACTGGCGACAATAGCGCCTATCAACAACGGCTCGGCACCTGCCGGTTCACCGATGACCCCGAACACGCCACCATCTGGCTGGCGGAACCCGCCCGGGCCGCCGCGCTGCTCCGCCAGGGCCTCCGCCCGGACTGGCTGGCCAGCACCTATGCCGGCGTCGATGCCCTGATGGCCCCGGACCTGCCCCGGGACTACACCCTCACCAATGTCCGGGGGATCTTCGGCCCTCTGATGGCCCAGTACGTGTTTGCCCACCTGCTGTCCCGCCTGCGGGAGCTGCCGCGCTATGCCGCACAGCAGGCGGAGGCCCGCTGGCAACCCCACCCCTACGCCTCGCTGGAGGGGCAAACCCTGGTGCTGCTCGGCACCGGCGACATTGCCCGGCACATCGCCCGGGCGGCCCGCGCTTTTGGGATGACGGTGCTCGGTGTCAGCCTCAGCGGCACGCCAAAACCCGATTTTGATGACGTGCTGCCGGTCACTGCACTGGCTCAGGCCCTGCCCCGGGCCGATGCGCTGGTGTCCGTGCTGCCCAATACGCCGGAGAGTCACCACCTTCTGGACGCCCGAACCCTGTCCTGGCTGCCCCCTCATGCGGTGCTGATCAACGTGGGACGGGGACACACCCTGTGTCTGGATGCCCTGCAGGCCCAACTCGACCAGCAACAACTGGCCCACGCCGTCCTCGACGTGTTCGAGCAGGAGCCGTTACCGGCGGACTCCCCGCTGTGGCACCACCCCAGAGTAACCATCACACCCCATGTGGCCGCCACCAGCTTTCCGGCGCAGATCGCCGCCCAGTTTCTCGACAACCTCGCGCGCTACCGACGCAATGAGCCCCTGTTGAACCAGGTGGACTTCAGCCGGGGTTATTGAGGTCCAGCTCACCGGTGATCTGGTGCTTCAGCCCCAGCTCCGGGGCTTCCAGCGTCATGGAGAGACGGACCGGAGCCCCTGCGGGCAGGCTGCCCGACTGCTCTGCCCTGGCCACCGCTTCCGCCAGGGCACGGTGGCTGGTGATCCCCACCTCTTTCAAAAATCGGCGAATCGCCATATCCAATTGTTCCTGTTCCATATCGGTCTCCGGTTTTGAGGATTGATCTGATCCAGCTCACCGTTTTTTATAACCGCATCCCCGAAGTTCGGCCAGAATAGGACTAAATCGCAATTAGACATGCGAATCGTTTGCATTTAGTCTTAGGCCAACTTGAACGAGATTCGACAGAGGCAGCGATGTACGTGTGTGTGTGCTACGGCGT
>CAZWED010000123.1:0-8756 GCA_964632645.1 uncultured Ferrimonas sp.
GAAATTGAGGTGGGGCAGCAGGTCGGTTTTGTTGATCAGCACCAGATCGGCTGCAGCGAACATGTCGGGGTATTTCAGCGGTTTGTCCTCCCCCTCGGTCACCGAGAGGATGGCCACTTTGTGGCTTTCGCCCAGATCGAAGCTGGCGGGGCACACCAGGTTGCCGACGTTTTCGATAAACAGCACGCCGCCGGCGTCCAGTTCGAGCCGGTGGTAGGCGGTGTCCACCATCGCCGCATCCAGATGGCAGCCTTTGCCGGTATTGACCTGGATGGCCGGTACCCCGGTGGCGCGGATGCGATCGGCGTCGTTGGCGGTTTGCTGGTCGCCTTCAATCACCGCCACCGGCAGCTGACCAAAGAGCTGCTTGACGGTCTCGGTCAGCAGGGTGGTTTTGCCGGAGCCGGGGCTGGACACCAGATTGAGCACCAGTTGTTTGTCCGCCTGGAAATGGGCCCGGTTGTGGGCGGCGATGGCGTTGTTCTTGCCCAGGATGTCCTGCTCAATCTGCACCATCTTGTGCTGGCTCATCCCCGGGGCGTGGGCGTGGGCCGGGCCGTGACCGTAGTGCAGGTCGTCGCCCTGTTGCTGAGGCTCGAAAGCGTGATGGTGGTGGTCGTGTTCATGCTCATGATCGTGGTGGTGGTGCTCATGCTCATGGCCGTGCTCATGGTCATGGTCATGGCGGTGGGCGTGAGTGGCCGGTTCGGCGTGGGCCGGTGCGCCGCTGCCGTGGTAGTGGATGTGCACATCGCCTTTGTTTTTGAAGTGGTAGTGGTGATGCACCACGGTCACCGCGTCGTGGCTGTGGGCGTGGTCATGTGCATGATGATGGCCATGAGGGTGGTCATGGTCGTGGGAATGGCTGTGATCATGATGCTCATGATCCTGCCCTTCGATCCGGGTATTGCCTTCGGCGCAGCCGCATACGGTACACATTCAGTCGATCTCCAGGTATTTCACTTTCATCTGATCCCCGCCCACCACGGTGAGGTGGTAGCCCTCGCACCGGGGACAGGGGTCGCCTCGGCGCGAAAGGGGGACCTGGGCCAGGCAGTCAAAGCAGAATGCGCTGCCGGGCACGGTGTCAATCTCCAGTGTGGCGCCCTCGGCGTGAGTATTCCGGGTCACCACGTCAAAACAGAATCGCAGGGCCTCCAGCTCAACCCCGGCCAGTTCCCCGACACTCAGGGTAACACTATGGACTTTGGGGCTGTCTACCGCCTGGGCCTCAACAATTTGCAGGATCCCTTCCGCCAGGGACATCTCATGCATGGGCGGCCTCCGTCACGTCAACAATGGCCACTTCCAGACAGGGGGCGTGGGCCAGGATCCAGACCCCAAGCGCGCGCTTCCAGTTCTCCTGCTCCGGCATTGCCAGGCCATCCAGACTCTGGGCGATGGCGGCAAGGGTGTCTTCGGTGGGGATGTGGATCCCGTAGTGGGCGACGCGTCCGTCCTGCCACTGGCACTCATGGGTCAGCGTGCCCCGGGCGGCCGGCACCCGGCCGGGCACCACATGGGCCACGTGGCTGTCCATGCCGGTCAGGCTGCCGGGGTAGCTGAGGGCTTCCGCGGCCTGCCACATCTCACCCCACAGGGCGGTCAGGCGGTGGCTCAGACGGGGGGATTGCGCTCCGGTGCGCGACGCCGGTCCGCTCTCGCGGCGGTGGATGGCCGAGGGGGTGACGAACAGCGGGTTCCAGTTTTGCCGTTCGATCTCCGCCATCAGCGGTTGCCAGACCCAGCGATCCCACTCGCCAATCCAGGGTTTGAGCGAGCACAGGGCCACCGGTGATACCGAGGCGCCGGGCAGGTGGCGAAGGGCGCAGAGGGCATCGCGATGTTCGGTCAACGCCTGGCGCCAGCGGGTCAGCAGGGTCAGTCGCTCCTGGGCCGGGGGCAGCACTTCGTGGGCGATGCGCCACAGTTGCCAGCTGTGTTCGGTGAGCCACTCCAGGGCCAGGGCCTGATCGCGGGCGGCGTGAGTGACCGCCTTGGGCTGTACGCCCTGCTCCTGCTCAATCAGGCCGACCGCAGCCCAGCGCTGGGCTTCGCCGCACTGGCGGTAGATCAGGCTCAAGCGGGACACCGCTTCCTCACCGCTCAGCCCCTTAAGCAGGCTGGCGACGGGGGGCAAACGCAGTCCGGAACGGGCGCTCAGGCGGCCCTCCTGACTGGACAGATGGAGTGTGGCGAGGGCGGGGGTCATGGACGTCGCTCCTTGCTGGATTGGTAACGGGCCCAGCCGATCAGCGCCTGGCCCAGGGCCAGGCCGCCGTCGTTGGCGGGCACCTGATGATGGCGCAGCACGATCAGTTTGTGGGCCTTCAGACCCTGAACCAGAAGGCGCTGCAACAGGCGGTTCTGCATCACGCCGCCGGAGAGGGCGATGCGATCCACCTGGTGATGTTTGGCCTGGTAGACCAGTCGGCCCACCAGCGCTCCGGCCAGTTCCTGGTGGAACTGCAGAGCAAGGCTGGCCGGGCTGTGGCCGGCATTGAGCCCCTCAAGCAGCCCGTACCAGATGGCGCACAGGTCCAGCTCGTCCCGCTGGGGCAGCGACAGCTCGTTCTGCTCCGCCGCTTGCCAGGCCAGAGCTTCCAACACCATGGCGGCTTCACCCTCGAAATGCTGCAGTTCAAACACGTCGGTGAGCAGTGCGGCCACGGCATCAAACAGGCGGCCGGTGCTGGAGGCTTCCGGGCAGTTCAGGCCGGAGGCGATCCCTGGCGCAGCAGCCCCAGCGGCTTCTCCCGCAGTCGGTCCAGTATCGGCAGCGGCCACTCTTCCCAGTCGTGGCAGGCTTCATCCAGGTGCGCCACCAGATTGCGCCAGGGCGCTTTGGCGGCCAGATCGCCGCCGGGCAGCGCCACCGGTGGCAGCCCTTCGAGGTAACGGCACTGGTGGTAATCCCCCAGCAGGATCTCGCCGCCCCACAGGCGGTGTTCGGTCTCCTTGCCGCCCCAGCCCAGGCCATCCAGCACCAGCCCCAGTACCGGGGCGGTGTGCAGCGGCTGGGCGTTGTCGGCGAGGCAGGCCGCGAGGTGGGCATGGTGGTGGTCCACCGCGTCCAGCGGCAGCCCATCCTGTTGCGAGGCCTGCTGCGCCAGTTGCTGGCTGAGGTAGCCGGGGTGGCTGTCGCAGACCCGCAGGGCCAGCTGGAAATCGAACAGCGCGGGGAACCGTTTCAGGTTCTGCTGGTAGGTGGCAAACAGGTCCGGATCCGCCAGATCGCCGAGGTGGGCGGAGAGCAGCGCCTGGCCATGGCGCAGGACGCAGAAGGTGTTTTTCAGGTCGGGGCCGTAGGCCAGCACGCCGTCTGCCGACTCAAAGCCTTTGGGCAGGGCGATGGGGGCGGGCACGTAACCACGGGCCCGGCGCAGCAGCTGCGGTTGGCCCTCCTCCACCATCAGGATGCTGTCGTCGGCGCGGTTGACGATGTCGCGGTTGTGCATCAGCAACTTGTCGGCGATGGGGCCGAGTTCGCACTGGGCCTGGGCATCGTCGATGCAGGGGGGCCGGCCACTGGCATTGCCGGAGGTCATCACCAGTGGTCGGCCCATTTGCGCCAGCAAAAGGTGTTGCAGGGGGTTGCTCGCCAGCATGACGCCGAGGCGGGCCATCTTGGGCGCCACGGCGGGGGCCAGGGCAGCGTCGGCCCGGGGGCGCAGCAGGACGATGGGGGCGGCGGCACTGGTCAGGGCCTCCGCTTCGGCGTCATCGATCCGGGCCAGGGTGCCGGCCATGGCGAGGTCGGCCACCATCAGGGCAAAGGGTTTGCTGGGGCGGTGTTTGCGCTCACGCAGACGCGCTACCGCCGCGTCGTTGCTGGCGTCCACCGCCAGGTGGTAGCCGCCCAGCGCCTTGATGGCGACGATTTCGCCTGCCTTCAGGGCGCGGACGGTCTCATTCAGGGCTTCGTGGCCCCGGGCCAGTTCTGCCCCCTCCGGGCCGCGCAGGGTCACGACCGGGCCGCACACCGGGCAGGCATTGGGCTGGGCGTGGAAGCGGCGATCCGCCGGGTCCTCGTACTCCTGTTGGCAATCGGGGCAGAGGGGGAAATCGGCCATGGAGGTGTAGGGGCGGTCGTAGGGCACCTGCCGGATGATGGTAAAGCGCGGACCGCAGTGGGTGCAGTTGGTGAAGGGGTAGCGGTAGCGCCGGTTCTGAGGGTCAGCCACCTCGGCCAGGCAGGCCGGGCAGGTGGCCGTATCCGGCGCGATGCGGGTGTTGACCGTGCCGCCAACGGAGCGGGTGATGGTGAACGCCTGGGGCTCGGGATCGATGTGGCAGGGACTCAGCTCCACCGCATCAACCCGGGCCAACGGCGGCAAACGGCTGCGCATGGTGCGGACAAAGGCGTCACCGTCGACCGGGTTGCACAGGCGGATCAGCACCCCGTCGCTGTCGTTGAACACCTCACCTCGCAACTGCGCTTCCCTGGCCAGTTGCCAGATAAAGGGGCGGAATCCCACCCCCTGGACCTGGCCGCGTATCCGTATTGCAATGCCGTTGCAACCGCTCATTTCAGGCCTCCCCACGTTCCATTTCCTGGATCAGCTCCCGATAGAGGGCGAGGCTGTCCAGAGCCCGCTCCTCACTGATCTTCTCCATGGCGAAACCGGATTGGATCAGCAGGTAATCCCCCTCCGAAAGCGGCTCGGTGATCAGATGCACGCTGACCTCCCGCTCCCGCCCCAGGGTGTCGATGCGCGCCAACTGAGCGTTGGCGTTCAGGGCGATGATGCGGGAGGGAATGGCAAAACACATGGACGTCTCTCCTTTAGCCCGTCAGGGCCTGGGGCACAAACAGAGCACCGATGGCCAGGGTGGTCGGGCCAAAGTCTGCGGGCAAACGCAGCGTCATGTTTTTGCCAAGGCGCAGTCGCAGCCGCTCCAACAGCACCGGGTTGTCAAATTCGTCGCCGGCCAGGATCACCTCCTCCAGGCCGATGTTCATGTCCAGCTGCTCCACCCAGTTGCAGACGAAGTCGCAGAAGGAGTCGATCACCCCGAAGGCGACCCCGGCGCGCTGTGCCGGATCCGCCAGTCGATAGGACAGGCAGGCCTGCAAGGCACGGCGCCACTGCACCAGCAGGGTGCCGTCGATGCGATCCACCGCGTAATCGATGCGCGGCGCCGCCTGCTCGCCAAAGCGGCTGGCCAGGCAGAGAAAGGCTTCGCCGGCCCGATCCGGGTCCGGATCGTCGGACACACCGCTGAACCAGGCCGCCATCGCCAGCAGGTGATGGAAGCTGCCGGTCAGGGGCGTGCGGGCGAGCTCGGCCAGGGTCTGAAGGTGGGCGGGATCCACCTGCTGATAGCGGTTAAGCAGGCGTTCACCGGTGCTGCTGGCACTGCGGATCGCCGCCAGCATGGTGGCGGGGTTCAACGGCGCCTCTTCAGCGTCCGGCAGGCGAACCAGCCACTGGTACTGGCCCTCATTGTCCTGATAGAGCAGGCCGGAGCGGTGCTGGCGGCTCAGGTAGAGCACGGCGCTGCGCTTGGGGACACGGTCCTGCTGGCGCACGCCTTCCAGCGCACAGGCCGCGGCCCAGTCCGGATCGGGCTGGGCCAGCTGTGTGCTGCGGCTCAGCCGCACCCGCCCATCCTGCCAGTGGGCCCGGAAACCGAGGATCTCCGCTTCGTGGCGCAGGGGTTCGTGGGTAGGCAGGGGGGCCGGCGGCCGGTGGTCTTCCAGCGCCACCAGGGTGTCGCCGTAGGTGGTCAGCAGCATGGGGGGGCGGGTTTGCCGGATCCCCACCGCCACAACACCCGCCTGGCTCAGTTTGCCGGCAAGGGCAAGGGTCAGCCGGTCGGCGGGTTGCTGGACGCGGTAGCGGGCGCGGGTCAGTTGATACTGTTCGGCAAATTCGGCACGGGGGGTCAGCCTCAGGCTGGGTTTCTCGATGCTGCCGAGTTGCTTAATCCCCTGCTCACTGATGTGCAGAGCGTGATTCAGTGCCTCAATGGTGCAGAACAGCAGGCTGTCGTCTTCCGCCTCGAGACGATCCAGTTGGCGCAGGGTGATTCGGTTGTCGCCCGCCTGGTAATGCGCTTCACCCTGGTGCAGCAGGGCGTCGGCCAGGGACGCCAGCAGCGGCTCGATGGGCTGGTCCTGCAGGGCGGGGGTGGCACCGCAGTGGGGGCACAGAGACTTGGGGGTGTCCAGACAGTGCTGGCAGTAGGGCAACTGGGGCGGGGGATCGTTAATGTCCCGGGCTTCGCCCTCCAGCTCGGCAATGGGGGAAAGACGGGAGTCGGTCAGCCAGCAGGAGAGCGGGAAGGTGCGGCCAACCAGTTCGGCCAGGGCGCTGAGCTGGGCTTCATCCCCTTCCGCTTCCAGAAAATAGCCGGTGTCGTGACGGCCGATGGCCTGCACCTGGGGATGGCGCAGAAACTGGTTGCAGAGTCGACCGTAAAGGGGCACCGGCCGGGAAGTATCAAACTCAAACCGCAATTTCATCGGGACTCTCCTGGTCGCAGGACTGCCGGGCGACGGCCCGGATGTCGGGGTCGGCCACCTTTGTTGCGGTAAAGCCAAGTTGGGTGAGGTGGGTGATCAGCGCCTGTTCCATGAACGGCACCGCCGCGACGACCCGATCGGACAGTTCGAAGCTCATCGCTTCCAGCACTGCCGGGATCACCCCAAGAATGTGGGTGGGGGGACGGTCGCCCACCATCTCCATCATGTTGAGGGTTTGCAGCATCTCCACTTCGTGGGCGCTGCCCTGGAAATCGATATGGTGGGGCACCTTATCGAAGTCAAAAAAATAGACGTTGCCGATCTGCCCTTCACTGGAGTGAACGGTATCGATGATCAGCAGTTGATCGTAAGGGGCGAGCAACGGGATCAGGGCGTGGGCCAGGGTGCCCCCGTCCATAAAATCGAGCTGATGAGGCCCGTCAAAACGGTACTTTTGCTGGAGGTAGTTGAGCAGGTGGACGCCAATCCCTTCATCGGCGTACAGCACGTTGCCAATCCCCAGTACCAGAATCTTTTGCGTCATGAAATCTCCTGATAAAAGCGGGCCTGCCCCGAAGGAGCAGGCCCACTGACTCAGTGCTTGGCCTTGTGTACGTCGTAACCGGACACGATGGCGTCAACGGAGTTTTGCTTGAAGCGGATGCCGCTCCACACCGCCATGTAGACGTGGATCACCAGGAAGATGATGAACACCCAGGTCATGATGTGGTGCCACTCCCGAACCGGTGCCAGTCCCCCCATCAGGCCGATAAACCACTCGGCGAAGGGGTACAGCATCCCGCCCAGCCCGTCGTGATAGACGTTGGCGTGCAGCGCCAGGCCGGAGAGACACATGAACACGATCACCAGCGTCACCGCCAGGTAGGTCACGTACTGCAACGGGCCGTAAACCCCGGCTTTGTGCAGCTTGCCCATCCAGAGGTAGGACTTGAGCTGCACAATCCAGCTGTTCACGCTCATCACATCCCGGAACGAGCGGCGCTCGATGTCACTGCGGCTGAAGAAGTACAGGTAAGCCCGGGCCAGGGTGATCCCCACCAGCACAAAGCCGGAGATGAGGTGCACCAGCCGGACCCAACCCTGCTGCAGGTTATCGGTACCGCCATACGGGGTGAGGAAGGGCCAGGCGATGTAGAACCCGGTGATCACCAGAAGCACAATGGACAGGGCCCGAAGCCAGTGCATGATCCGGATTGCCGGACTGAACACATAGTCGCGGGTGTACAGTGTTTCGGTTGTCATACGCCCTCCTAGGCCGCGTTGGGCCCAACCTGGAATTCACCCAGATCCTGCCCCTTGTAATCCATCACATGCACCGCACAGGCCATGCAGGGATCGAAGGAGTGGATCACCCGGATGATCTCCAGGGGTTTGCTGGGGTCTTCCAGTTTCATGCCGATGAGCGCGGCCTCGTAGGGACCGATCTTGCCGTTGGCGTCCTTCGGCCCGGAGTTCCAGGTGGTCGGCACCACGGCCTGGTAGTTCTCGACCTTGCCGCCCTTGATCCGCACCCAGTGGCTCAGCATGCCGCGGGGGGCTTCGATCATGGCGTGACCCACGTACTCCTGACCCGCATCCATCTGCGGCTCGCGGTAGGTGCTTTCGTCCACCTGGATGTTTTTCACCAGAGCGTCGAAGGTTTCCAGCGCGGCATCGCAGACCAGCAAGGTCTGAACCAGACGACCGGCGGTACGTCCCAGGGTTGTGAACAGGGCTTCCACCGGCAGGCCGGTCATCTCCAGCAGGCCGTTCACCGCGTTCACCACCTTCTCGTTGCCACGGCCGTAGTTCACCAGCAGGCAGGCCAGCGGGCCCACTTCCACCGGTTCGCCGTCGTAACGGGGGGATTTCACCCAGGAGTACTTGCCGTCCCCGTCCACCGTCGGCAGCTCGCCGTAGACGGTTTCCCGCTTGGTCAGGCCGGTGTAGTTCGGCTCGGTCACCCCGTCATAGGGATGCAGCGCCGGACCGTCCTGGTACCAGGCGTGGGTGACGTCCTCTTTGATCAGGGCCGGATCGATGTCGGTCACGTTGGCCAGATCGCCATTCATGATCACGCCGCCCTGGAACAGGTACTGACCGTTGCCGATGGCAAAGTCCTGGCAGGCCATGAAGTTCTTCACGCCGACACCGCCCAGTACGGAAGGCTCCGCTTTGTAGGCGGCGGCTGCCATCAGCACGTCCGGCAGGTAGGCCCGCAGGATGAAGTCGTGCACCTGGGCGTGTTTGGCTTTCCACTCCTGCAGACGGGCCGGGCTCAGCATGT
>CAZWED010000124.1:0-8705 GCA_964632645.1 uncultured Ferrimonas sp.
CAACCGGTTGGCGCAGCCCGAAATCTAAACGGGGCCTGAGTGCAACCACTCAGGCCCCGTCAATAACCGGCGGAGCGCCGTATTCAATCCGCCTCACCTTGCTCGATGGCACGTTTGGCTGTCTGCAACAGCGCGAGGTGTTCTGCTCTCGCGGCGAGCGCCTGCTCAAGGGTGACTTTGACAAAGCGAGTGGGCGAATTGGGCTGCATCTGCCCGATAAGATCCATATCCACTGCGATTACGGTGCCAATCATAAAGTAGCCCCCGCCGGAAACCGCATCCCGATGCAATACGATGGGTTCTTTGCCCGCCGGTACCTGAATGGAGCCATAGGGATAGCAACTGTCGACGATGTTTGAGGGGTCCGAGCCCGCGCCAAAGGGGGGCTCCCGCTCAACAAACGCCAAAGGCGTGCCGTTTTTAAAGCGATAGCCAATCCGGTCCGCCTCCGGTGCCACCACCCAGGTATCCTCGAAGAACCGATTGCCGGATGCCTCGGTTATCCGGTGCCAGTATAGTCCCGGTACCACGCGCAACCGGTCGCTGCGGGCCCGCCGCAGCGCATCTGGCAGGTGACGTCGGCAATAAGCCGAAGCGGTTGCCCCTAACGGCACCTCGTCATCGGCCTGCAACAGCCGCCCTTTGAATCCCCCCAGCGCCCCGAGCGTGTAAGTGGAGCGACTGCCGAGCACCTCAGGTACGTCGATCCCGCCAGCGATGGCAATGTAGATTCTGGCGCCGCCTTTCAGGTGGGAGAACGACAGCGTCTGCCCCGACTTTACGACAAAGCTGGTCCAAGTGGGTTGCGCCACACCATCGAGCATAGGAGTCATATCCGCACCGGTCACCGCCACCGTTGCTTCGTGCGAAAACTGAAGGGTTGGTCCCATAAAGACCGCTTCCAACACCGCCGCACCTTCGTCATTACCGACCAGCCAGTTGGCACAACGGCAGGCGAATCTATCCATCGCACCGGAAAGCGGGATGCCAAGGTGGAAGTAGCCAGGACGTCCCAGATCCTGTACCGAGGTCGCCAGACCCGGGTGGATAACCTTAATGCTCATACAGTACCCCTTGCAGTTTGGCATTGTAGCCCGCCATATCCTTCTCAAAATCAGCAAGCGAAAAACGCACCGGCTTTACCCGCGGCCGATAACACCCTGCTTCCACCTGCTTGACGATCTCGTGGTACTCCGCCTCGCTGACCGGCTTAAATTTCACGATGTCACCAGGCTGGAAGAACACCAGAAACTCCTTCAGGTGTGCGGCATTCTGGCTGGGGTCATAGATGGGCAACGGGGTCACGCCGAACATCTGGTATCCCCCCGCACCACGGACGGAATAGATGCAGGAGAAACATCCCCCATACCCGACTGTCAGTTTCGGCGTATCGGTTCTGGGCCGGACGTACTTCGGCACTTGGATCTGCCGGTCGCGCTCAACCATCTGGAACATGAACGGCAAGCCGGACACAAACCCCACCATGGTGACGAACCAGGGCGAACCGGAATGCGCGTCGATGAACGCCTCAATCGAGTCGTAGCCGTTAATCCTGGCTGCGTAAGCGAGGTCCGTGCTATCCGGATCCTGATGGCGATCCCGAAAGCGCATCAACGTTTCGTGCGTCCATGGGTCTTGATAGAACACCGGCACCTCGATGATTCGTGTGTCGATTTGGGCGTTGTCGGTCGCCTGCGCTTGTTCGATCGCCTGAATGGCAGCCATCATCTGCTGGGGCGGACAAATATCCGGGTTGTACCGAACCTGAAATGAAGCGTTGGCCGGACAGATGTCTTCGACTCCGGCGAGATCGGCCTGACGAATCGCTTGAGTAATGGAGAGGCTTTTGAAAAAGGCTGCGAGCGACATCTCCTCACTGACTTCGACGAAGATGTGTTCATCGCCACCGTATGAATAGCGTGTGTTCATGGTCCTTCCTTAGCTTGCTTCAGAAAGCGGGTGGTTGGGGGAACCCCCATCGGTTTCCGGCTTATCGAGTGCGGCCAACCACGGCTCCAGCCAGGCGGTGTGAACGCGCCCCTGAATGACATCCGGCGCCTCGCACAGACGTTGAAACAGCGGCTGGGTGCTGACGACGCCATCAATGACCAGTTCATTCAAAGCACGGGCCATGCGACGAATCGCACTGGGCCTGTCCTGATCCCAGACGATGAGTTTGCCCAGCAGTGAGTCGTAATAGGGAGGGATGGCAAAGCCCGGGTAAATAAACCCGTCAAAGCGAACGCCACCGCCCAGGGGCGGGGTGAACCGTTGGATCACACCGGGCTCAGGCATGAAGTCATTGAACGGGTCCTCCGCATTCAGTCGTATCTCAATGGCATGGCCCCGCCGCTGGATCGCGTCCTGTGTCAGGGAGAGTGGCTGGCCAGCGGCAATCCGGATCATCTCCCGCATCAGGTCGATCCCGGTGATCGCCTCGGTAATGGGATGCTCCACCTGGATCCGCGTGTTCATTTCGATGAAGTAGAAGTGTTCCGACACCTCGTCATAGAGAAACTCTATGGTGCCGGCTCCCTGATAGTTCACACTTCTGGCCAACGCTACGGCGGCCTGACACATGGCAACTCGCACCGGTTCGGTTAACACCGCGCAAGGGGCCTCCTCCCACAATTTCTGACGTCGACGCTGCAGGGAACACTCCCGCTCAAACAGGTGCACGACGTTTTCTCCATCCCCCAGAATCTGCACCTCCACATGGCGGGAGTGGCGAATAAACTTTTCCAGGTACAAAGTGCCGTCACCAAACGCGGCCTGAGCCTCAGCAGCCGCCTGATGGTATTGAGGCAAAAAAGCCGCTTCATCCTCAATAACGCGAATACCCCGCCCCCCACCGCCGGCGGACGCTTTAATCATCACCGGAAAACCCAGTTGCCTGGCTTGTGCCAATGCCGCTTCAGCGCTGGCACAGGGCGCACATCCCGGCACAACAGGAACCCCGGCCTGTATCGCGGTTTCTCGTGCTTCGGCTTTGTCCGCCAGCCTGTTCATGGTGTCGCCGGAGGGGCCCACAAACAGCAGCCCTGCCGCCGTCACTGCGAGAGAAAAGGCCGCGCTTTCGGACAGAAAGCCATACCCGGGATGGATGGCATCAGCACCGCACTTTTTGGCAGCTTGGATCACCTTGTCGCCGCAGAGGTAGGACTGGTTTGCCATCGGCGCGCCAATGCAGATCGCTTCATCGGCCAGTTTCACCGCCAATGATTCGCTATCAGCCTCGCTGTAAACCTGCACGGTCCTGATGCCTAACTCCTGCGCAGCGCGAATAATACGCACCGCGATCTCACCGCGATTGGCAATGAGCAAAGTCTGAATCCTCATAGTGACTCCTTGCGCCCTCTTCGAGGGGGTTATTTCAGGCGGATAATGGCTTGTCCGGCACTGACCGCGCTTTCGTTCTCGATCAGGAAGGCATCAATGACACCTGAGGTATCGGCCTTGATTTCATGGAAGGACTTCATCACCTCAACAAGACCCAGCACATCACCGGGCCCCACCGCATCTCCGGGTTGCTTATAGACCGGCTGATCCGGGGCAGATGAGCGATAAAAGATGCCGGGAAGCGGGCAGATAATCTGTTTTTCAGACATGTTTCACTCCTTTGAAAGTCTACGGGTTGTGGTTAGGCAACTCGGTGTCACGTGACAGGTAGGGTTGCAATGCCTCATGCACTGCGGCGGCGATCGCCAGCGCATTAGGCGTATCGGAATGCACGCAGATGGTCTGCGCCACCACGGGGATCTCCGTCCCGTTGGTGGCGGTGACCCGCCCCTGTTCAACCGCTTTTCGCGCACGCTCAGCAGCATGAAGAGGGTCGACGGCGTCGTGCTCACGGGTAATAACCAGTTGACCATTCGGGTCGTAATCGAGATCCGCAAAAAATTCGGCAACAAACCCTGAGTCTCGGGCCCGGTACGCGCTTTCGTGGCAGGTACCTGACAGACCGAATACCGGCACCTGATAGTGCTCGGCAATGGCTGCAATGGTATCGGCGATCTGCCGATCGGACGCCGCCATACCATAAAGCGCGCCATGGGGCTTAAGGTGATTCAGCGGCAGGCCAGCCATATCGAGAAACCCCTTCAGCGCCCCGATCTGATACACCATCATGTTGTGCAGTTCGGCCTGACTCAGTTGCATACGTCGTCGACCGAAACCCTGCAGGTCGGGCAGTGAAAAGTGAGCCCCAACCCTGACGCCATAACGCTTGGCCAGCTCGACGGTTCGCTTCATGTGATTAGGGTCCGAAGCGTGAAAGCCGCAGGCGACGTTCGCCTCGGTGATATAGGGCATCAACGCTTCGTCATCACCCAACTGGTAGATGCCGAACCCCTCGCCCAAGTCACTGTTGATGTTGATCATCGTTCATCGTCCTGATTAAGAGTGTGTGGTCGGAGCGGACCCCTCAGTGCGCGCCCAAGCGGGCACGCAAACGGATGCGGAGCTGGTCAACGATGACGGCAAATATCAGCAGTGCGCCGATCACCACCGTCTGCAGGTAAGACTCAACACGCGTCAGATTCATGCCGTTTTGCAACAGGCTGATGAACACGGCACCGAGCACCACGTGCTCCACTCGCCCGACGCCCCCACGGAGGCTGACGCCGGCAATCACACATGCGGCGATGGATTCGAGCGGCATCGCTGCGCCGATATTGGCTTCTCCGGTATCAAGCCGTGCGGTGATCAACATCCCGGCAATCGCCGCGAATGACGCGCACAGCAGGTAGGCCAGCACCAGAGTTTTATGGGTGTTGATGCCGGACAGCTGAGCGGCCTTGAGGTTGCCTCCGACCGCGTAGAAATAACGCCCCAGAGGTGTGCGGTTAACGATGAAGATTGCCGCCAGCGCCATCAGCAAAGCGACCAGAATTGGCGTGGGCACGCCAAGTAGACTGCCAAAACCAAACGTGTCACCAAAAGCCACCGGCATGCCGTAAACCGGCGTTCCCCCCGTCAGGTACAGGGCAACACCAAAGCCGACAGAGGAGACACCAAGCGTCATGACAAAGGGGGAGACCTGAAAGTGGGCCACGCCGACGCCATTCACCAGGCCAACAATAAGCCCGACCGCCAATCCCGCCGTCAGTCCAGCCAGGATCGCCAGATACGCCAGTTCAGGATAAACGGCATACACCGTGGCCATGGTGCTGGCTCCCACCACGGAGGAGAGAGCAATGATGGTGCCAACCGAAAGATCAAATCCCGCAGTGAGCAGCACGAACATCTGACCGATCGCCACCATCACCAGATAGGAAGACTGACGGAGCAGGTTCAATAGGTTTCGGGCAGACAGGAAGTTGTCCGACGCCGTTGTGAAGATCGCCACGGCGAGCACGACAAGGATTGGCAGTACTCCCACTTTGACAAAGAGATGGGCCAGCCGTGCGGTAACAGGCCCCCAGACGGCCGGCAACGCCCCTTTGGCACAGGGAGTGCTGGCCTTAATTGGCTCACTGTTCATGTTCAGTCTCCATGGATTCAAAGAAATGGCTCAGAGCATGCGCTTCGGTGATCGCCTCGCCCTGCAGATGGGCGGCGATCCGCCCCTCCCTCATCACGTACAGGCGGTGTGACAGGTGCACCACCTCGGGCAGGTCAGAAGAGATGATGACCACTGCGGCCCCCTGGGCGCAGAGGCTGGCGATAAAACGGTAGATTTCAGTCCGGGTGCCGACATCCACACCAACGGTCGGCTCATCAAACACGTACAGGGAAACGTCTCGAGTCAGGCACTTGGCGAGCAGCACTTTCTGCTGATTGCCTCCGCTGAACTGGCCAACGTCCCGCTCAGTTTGCATCGGGTAGAGCCGGAGTCGGCCGGCAAGATCGGTGGTTTGCTGGCGCTCCTCAGCAAGATTCAGCGTGCCGCTTCGAGACAAGAGGGGGCCCGCACCGATGGCGGGCAGACTGATGTTTTCGCGACAGCTGCGGTTGAGCACCAGTCCCTCCGCTTTACGATCACGGGAGTTGTAGAAAAAGCCCCGATCCAGCATCTTGCGGATGGAGAGCCCAGTAACATCCTCACCGTTAAAGATGACCTGACCGGACTCCACCCCCTCAGCGCCAAAACAGGCCCGCAGAGCCTCCGATTTGCCACAGCCGATAAGCCCGGCAAAGCCCACGATCTCACCGGCCCGAACGCAGAACGACAGGCCCTCCACCCCATGGCAGGTGGTGGTTAAAGCCCTGACCTCCAGCACCGTTTGGGCGGGGATGTGCGGCACATTGGGATAGAGGCTGTCGATCTCACGGCCACTCATCATGGTGATAAGCTCATGCTCCTGCACCCTATCCACAGCGTGGGTGCCAAGAGATTGGCCATCCCGCAGCACCGTAATGCGATCCGCTATCTGGCGGATCTCCCCCATCCGATGAGAGATGTAGATGATGCCAATACCCTGTGCTTTCAGCTGCGCAATCAGGGCAAACAGCTGCTCCGTTTCCTGATGGGTCAGGGAAGCCGTCGGCTCATCCAGGATAAGCACCGACAACCTGCCACGGAGCGCCTTAGCGATCTCAACCATCTGCATCTGCGCCCGTGAAAGTTCACTGACTGGCTGGTTGGCCTCCAGCGCAAAGCCCATCCGGTCGAGTAATGCCCGGGCTTCCACTTCAAGCGCGGCATTATCAAGAAAACCTCCGACCATCGGCTCCTCACCCAGAAACAGGTTTTGCGCCACGGTTAGGGTCGGGATAAGCGAAAACTCCTGAAATACCGCGCTTATCCCCCTCTGTCTGGCGTCATACACACTGTTGAACCGAACCGCTTCGCCAAGGAAGTGCATCTCGCCCGCCGTCGGTTGATTGGCACCGGAGATGATGCTGATCAGCGTAGATTTTCCTGCTCCGTTTTCGCCAAATAACACATGGACTTCGCCGCGCAGTAAGGTAAAGGCCACATCGTCCAGCGCCTTCACCCCGGGATACTGTTTGTGTATCCCTTTCAGACTGAGAATTGGCGTGCTCATCGTTGCGGCTTCACGGCAAAGGTGGGGGTAAAGTTGGCCGGTGCCAGAGAGCTGTTGCGGTCGAACGAGTTGATGTTGCCACCATCAATGATGTAGAGCTGCGGACCGACATGCTTGATGTAGGGCTGGCCTTCTAGGATGCGTATCGCCTGATCGATGGCAATACGTGCCTGGATAACCGCCGAATCGGTGGGGGCCGCCAGAATCAGGTTGCGTTTAATGCCCTGATAAACGCCGGGCGTGAAGTAGTAGGAGAGCACGCCAATCTGGTCGGTCAGTCCCCGGGCGCGAAGCAGGCTGGTTGCTGCTTCCGCCGTTACTGCGGTGCCGACGATGTAATCGAGATCGGGATGGGCCTCCAGCGTGTCTTCAACGAGCTTCAGCTGAACCTCTTTTCCGGTATCGCCATACTTGGTTTCCACCACCTTGATGTTGGAATCCTGCACTGCGCGGCGAAACCCGTTGTTGCCAGCTTCCACCCATCCGGCCCCGGGAGGGCCTGGGAACCATCCCACCTTCACCGGTTTCGTATCGTTCTCGTGAAGCTTGACCAGATAGCCGCCAATTTTGGCGCCCATTTCACCAAAGGAGACCAGGGACTTGGCTGAGAGATCCGGCGACGACATGCCATTGACAATGTCGATGACCGGCACACCGGAGCTGGCAATGTGCTTGACCAGATTGTTCAAACCGTCATACGAGATGGCGCCGATGATCACCGCATCGGCCCCTGAGGCGACGCAGTCTTCAATCTGTGAAATCTGAGTATTGAGGTTGGTGTACCCGCCCGCCTCAACCAGTTGCAGGCCAACACCCACTCGTCGGGCTTCATCGACCACGCCAAAATTCACCGCTTTCCAATAAGCGTCTTTCAGGTGAGGAAAGGACACGCAAATGTCCCAAGCTTGCTTCGCTTTGGCGACGGGTTGGTACTGCACCACGTCACGTGGGCTGTTCATGTCGAAAGGGGTGTTCCACACGTCTACCGCATACGGGAACCAATCCTCACCATGAGCTGCACGGCTGCTCACCAGCGTCAACGCCCCGGCCAACATCAGCCACGAAGCCACAGAAAGTTTGCTCTTCATCGCACTTGTCCCTGTTGTTTTACTCAACACACTGCAATCGCCACGAGCGAATCTAATTCTCGACAGCCATCACACCATTTGTTAACAACAGATTAGGTTTCAAGTTTCGGTATGTGAATTATCGAATTTTGTTGGTCGATATTAATTTTCCAGATAGCTAACGATTGAAATCGAGAGTCGGGAATAAGAAGCCTATCCTCTTGTAAATCCATCCGTAATTAACCAGATGGATAGAATCCACCTTAAAGAAATCTCGTCCAGGTATTATAAAAATGGATATGAAGATCGGGGAAAACAGAAAATGCTACCCACTATGAAGCAAATTCGTTACTTCATCGCGACGGCAGACTCCGGCCAGGTTTCTCAAGCCGCCCATGCTATGCACGTGTCGCAGTCGGCGATCACCACCGCCATCAAGCAACTGGAAGAGATGCTGGAGGTCAGCCTCTTTGTGCGCCAGCCCCACGGCATGCTGCTGACCTATGAGGGCAACCAGTTCTACCAACACGCTATCCACATCGTGAAAGAGTTGGAGGAAGCGATGCTGCTTTCACACCGACGCGCCAACCAGGTCTCAGGCACCATGACCCTGGCCATGTCCTACACGCTGGCCGGTTACTTTGTGCCA
>CAZWED010000125.1:0-8688 GCA_964632645.1 uncultured Ferrimonas sp.
CTTCAACGTCAGTGGTTTTCACGTCATCTTCAGTGCCCATACGGCCAAAGGATACGGCACCGATGTCGGCATCGGTCAGGCCGTATACGGCAACGCCGTTGGGGTTGGTCACGGTGAAGTTAACGGTGAGGAAACCGGCTTCGTCGACGGAAGCGGAAGTGACGTTGGCGGAGAGGTTAACCACTTCGCCAATGCTGATACCAACGGGACCGGGCTTGCCGTCTTCGCCAGTGGAGCCATCTTTACCATCACTGCCACAACCGGACAGTGCGAGGGAAACCATGGCCGCGCTGGCCAGCAGTTTCCAGTTTTGTGTTGTTGTTGTCATCTCTATTCCCTGCAAATGAGAAACGATGTCTTTAAGTTGTTCTCACGACGGCGTTTATTCCGCCGCAAAGGCAGTCTACGGGGGTAAGGTCAAAATAAATGTGACCGTGTTAACAAAGGTGGGCAGATGAAAATCCAAAAAATCCCCAAGGTAAACAAAGGTGTGACGATGATTGCGATGACGTCAGGGGTATGGGGGAGAATGTTTTTTATAAAGGGGAATTAGTGAGCAAATATTTGTGAATGCGCGAGGGAAAAGCGGCATAAAAAAGGGGCTCAGATGAGCCCCTTTTTGAGTGAATATTGGTCACTCTATGCCGTGCACCACATCGTAACCGGCACTGCGTCCGGCGTCGTGGCAGGTGGCGCAGGTTTCCGCCGCTTCAGCCGGGACATATTGGCCGGGCGTGCCGCCATAAACGCCGCCGTTTTGCCGGAAGTGCGTCACGGCAGCCGGGTTGGCCGCTTCCGAGGGAGCGTGGCAACTGGCGCAGGCAGCCACGGTCGGTGAGAACTCACCGTCGGTAGCGGCAAAGGCGGGCAGCGATGCCATGGTGGCGAGGCTGATCTGCCCGTCACCGTGACAGGTGCTGCAGTTGGCGGCGCTGTCCGGATAGGTGGCGTCCAGTTCCGTGGTGCGACGTACCGCGCGGGTGCCGGCGTGGATCTGGTGGATCATCACCTTGAACTCAAAGCCCTGCTCAAACGGTTTGTTGGCGTGGGCCGAGCCGGTCGGATTGTGGCAGGCAACGCAACTGCCATCGGTCAGCAGCATCGCCGTGTTGGGCGAGCCGGAGTGGCAGGAGCCACAGGCGCTGTCTGGCGGATAGGTTTCGTCGCCCCGGGTGGTCAGGTGACTGGCGGAGAAATCCGCCTGTTCGGCGTGGCAGTTTACGCAGCCCATCTCCAGGGCGGCCACCCGTCGCATCGCCACCTCTGTCGCGTCGGCGGAGAAGCTGGCTTTGTTGCCGGCCACGATGGCATCAATCACGCGGGCATCCGGTGAGTCGCAGGCCACCGGAACCAGGGCGCTGGTGTCGAGGTTCACCACGCTGGCGTTGGCACAGACATACAGTTTGCCGTCGATAAAGCCCTGGCCAGTGGCGGTAAAGAGGTCGTGCACCAACGGGTCGATGCCACTGACGGTATAGGTGATGCCACCCTCCCCGGCGACCGAGGTGATGACGCCGTCCGGGGCATTGGCGGTTTTCAGGTCGAACGCGATGCGCGATTTGTGACGACCAAAGGCACTGGCGGTGTCGGCCCGGACGCCACCCAGGTCATATTCGCTGCCATTGAAGGCGGCGGCGGTAACCCAGAAGGCTTTCACGTTGGGGTCGGTTTCCGGCGCCATCTCTGCGGCCCAGTTGAGGGTAAAGGTCAGCGTGCCGAGGGTGGGGTCGAAGGTGCCGTTGCCCAGGGTGTAAGCGTACGCTTCGCGGGCGTTCGCCGTGGCATCGGCTTTGGCCAGGTGGAAGATGGCCGAGCCCATGGGGTTGGTGTCATCCGCGTGGCAGCCGGCGCAGTTGCCTTCGGCAAAGGGGGTAAACCCGTTGCTGTGGAACAGGCCACGGGCGGTACCATCCCAATCCGCCGGGGCGAACTTTTCGTGGCAGCTCAGACAGGCTTCTTGTCGGTGGAAGTCCCAATTATTGGCTTGCGCCGGCGCGTCCTCGCCATTGAGGTGGCAGACATGGCAGTCGTTGCCGTTGGCGGGGAAGGTCAGTTCGCGGAAATCCTGGGGATTGCCGCCGAAGCCGATCATGAAGTACTCCGCCTTGTGGATCTGGTGCAGCATGGATCCCAGGTCAATGGTGGCTCCGGTTTCCGGATCCCCGGAGTAGGGGGTGTGGCAGACGGTGCAGTTTTCGATGTCAAAACGTGCGCCGCCGTGCAGGATCAGCGGGTGGGCGGCACTGTTGTCGTAATCGTTGCTGTGACAGCGCAGGCAGGCCTGTTCCAGCACCACCAGATTACGGGTCTCGTCCGCCGTGGCTGCGGCGCCGGTGGCGGGGATAAAGTCGAAGTGGGCATTCACCAGTGCCTCTTTGACGTCGCCCCGGAAGCGGCGAAGCTCCATGGTCACCCGATGGGTGAGGTTGGCGTCGTAGCTGGTGTCCAGGCCGTTGACGGCGGGGTACTCCGACAGCGGCATGGAGAAGGTGTAACGGTACTGGCCGTTACCGGTGGCTTCGATGCACTCGATGCCACAGCCGGTTTCAATGCCGGCCTGGATCTGCGGCCCTTTGTTGGCGTCCCAGTCGGCGGGGAACCCTTCTCCCACATTGACGTCCCCCGGTTCCACTACCCGGTTGATGTAACTGGTCCACTGCATCGCTTTGCTGCCTTTGCCGCTGCCGTCGCTGGCACTGCCGTCGGAGGGCAGGGGGCGGGCGCGTTTCTGCAGGGTGGTCAGCTTGGCGATGCCCATACCGATGCGATCCAGGTCGGCGTAACTGTCCAGCCCGGAAATGGCGACGCCGTTGGCGTTGGTCAGGTCAAAATCCACCATCACATTGCCCGCGTCGTCGACGGTGACGCCGGTGATGGTGGCGTTCAGGCTGTTGGCCGCCGCGACGTTGATGCTGACCTCTCCCGGAGGCCCTTCTGGCCCTTCCGCGCCATCATCACCATCGTTGGGGCAACCGGAAAGCGCCAGGGCCATCGCACCGGCAGTCAGCAAGGCGCGCCACGGCGCCGCAGGGAGAGGTGGGTTCATAAGGCGGTCCTGTTGTCGGGAATACCAAGTGATCATGGGTGACTCCTTACTGGGCCGGAGCCAGTCCGTGGGCCGGGGCAATGTCATAGGTGCGACCCGGTCCGTGGCACAGTGCGCAGCCCTTGTCGCCGCTGGCCATCTCCAGAGTGCCGCCGAACACCGCGCCTTGCTGGGTCATGTGACTCTGGGCGGTGGCGCTGCTGTGGCAAACGGTGCAGGTGGCGGCTTCCAGGCTGGTGTAGGTGCCATCGTCCACCGCCAGGGGCGGAACCGTGGCGGGCAGCGGCAGCGCAAAGCTGTCTCCGGCGTCACCGGAAAGGTGGCACTGGCGGCAATCCGAGACCGGGGCGGGGTAGTTCAGGTCCTCGTAACCTTCCCGTTGCGCCGTATGGATGGCGTGGATCATGTGGCTGTAGTTGGCGCTGCTGGCCGCCACGTTGGGCGCGGTGGCACTGGCCACCATGTTGGCGTTGTGGCACAGCTGGCATTGTTGCGACAGGTCATTGCGGGCACCGTGGAAGTTCAGCTGCTGGTCACCGTGACAGCTGCCACAGGTGTCATTGCTGACCACATCACGCCGGGCAGTGCCGTTGCCGACGGTAAAGAACTGGGTCTGGCTGCGGATTGGCGTGGTGACGGCGCCGCTGCTGTCGCAGGGAACAAGGGCATCGCCCGCGCGGCACACCCGTCCCTGAATGGCCACCGCGCCGCCCTCGTCGGTTTCCGTGCCCGGAGGAACGGTCAGCCCGGTCAGGGTGTAGCGGTACTGGCCCGGTGCCAGCGTCTCTTCGGGGGTGAGGGTTTCCAGCCGCAGATTGGGGGCGGAACGGGTGCTGTAGTCGAAGCCGGTGCCCCAGTTGGCGTACAGCCGCAAATCGTTGAGATAGGGCAGCTGCTCCGGGCTGGCCAGCGCTTCGCCGGTGTCGGGGTTGCTGAGGCTTATCACGATGCTGACGGTGCCGGCGGTGAGGTCCGGGGTGATGCTGTCGATCTCGGCAGTAAACTGACCCAGCGCGGTGGCCTTATCGGTCATCAGGTGGACGCTTCGGGTCCAGTCGGGATTGTGGCAGGCCGCGCAGTTGCTGTTGTCCGCCTGGGCCGGGTGGCCAATGCCGGCTTCAAAGTCGATGGCGGTGTGGCAGGCGCCGCACGCGAGCTGGCTGGGGAACAGGGCCCAGTTGTCCGACTGGGGCAGGTCATCGCCGCCGCTGTGACAGGTTTCGCACTGGGTAACGTTGGCCAGTTCACTCTCGGCGTGGGCGGAGTGGGCCAGGCCGGACAATACGTTGTCCGGGTTGGAGAGGCGATTGATGGCGTGGCAGGTGGTGCAGGTTTCCAGTTCGTTGTAGCGCCCGCCGTGACGCACCCGGCCCAGATCGGTATGGCAGCTTTCACAGCTTTCGGTGGTGGCAATCAGGCGGGTATAGCCGGGGGGGCCATCCGGTGGCGTGAAGTCGACAAAGGCGTTGACCACCGGCAGCGGGGTTCCGTCGGGCAGGGCGTCGCCGCCCACTTTGATCACCAGACGCTGGGTGGCGTCCGGCGAGTAAGTGACCCCTTGCGCCGCATTGACGTTAAAGGCGGTCTGATAGTCGTAATAGCCATTGGCAAAGTCGGTCCACTGTCCGGGACACTCACCGGCGGCGGTACAGGTTTCTGAGCCAAGGAAACGCCATTCGGTGGAATTGCCCGCCCCGCTGAAACCGGTGGGCAACAGTTGGGCAGCCAGTACCGTGGCACTGGGCAGGCCGGCGATGCCTTCGCCATTTTCGTTGGTCACCAGGATGCGGAAACCGATCTGTCCCTCTTCAGTGATGCGCCACTGCTCCAGGCTGATCGCGACATCGGTCACCTCCTGCGCCGGCGGTGGCGTCTCGGGGCCGGGACCGCCAGGGGCACCGTCGTTGCCATCCTTACACGCACTGAGAAGACCCAGTGCCAGCAATGCGGCCAGCAGTGGGCGAAGGGCAGGGGATTCGCTTCCGGTTTTCATGTCACGGGCTCCTTGTGCGCTTGGCGCTGTGCCGGCTCGGGGGGCTTCGAACTTAAAACTCATGGCGATAGCTCAGGTTGAGGAGGTAGTCGCTGTAGTCTTGCGACAGGTCACCGAAGGTCAGAACGTTACTGATGCTGTTCGGTTGCAGCCCCCAGTTCAGGTAGCTGCCGTTTTCGTAGTCCTGATACAGCAGATCCAGCTGGACGCTGGAGCGGTCGCTCAGGCGATAGCGTCCATAGACATCCAGCGTGGTACGGGTGGCGTCATAGGCCCCCAGGTCACCGGCGGGGCCAAACTCCGTCCGGGTCAGGGTATCGCTGTCCGCCCAGACCAGATCGACACCCAGGTCGAGGCGGTCGCTGAACGCGCCGCGGTATTCGGTGCCCAGGCCCGCAGACTGAGCGTCGTCATCCTGCCGTCCCTGCCAGTTGCCGCCGCCATTGCTGCCCACCTGGCGGGTGTCCAGGTTGTAGGCGTTGTAGAAGAGATAGAAGGAGAGCCTGTCCTGGTGGTAGTTCAGGTTGACGTCATAGCCGGCCCGGTCGACCGAATCCAGCCCTACTGTTCCGTCGTCGTAATCGGTTTCGCTGCCCTCCAGCGTGAGCTGAATGCCGAGGGGGTCGAACAGCTGGTAGCTGGCGATGAACTTGCCGTAGTTGCGTTCGCGACTGGCCAGGTAGTAGGGGCGAAGCCGGGGATCATTGGTCCCGTCTGCCGTCGGGTTGCCCAGGAAGTTGTCCAGTTCCCGGTCATCCCGGCCCAGCTCAAGACGCAGGCTCAGCCGGTCCCAGTGATTCAGCCGCAAGGTGCCCCAGTAACTGTGGGTGTTGGCCTGGTCGACAGCGTGATCGGTCCACTCCTGCTGACGCCAGCGATACCCCAGCTCGCCACTGAAGCCCGAGTAGAAGCGGTAGTTCATCGCCACACTGGCGCTTTGATCCGTGGTGTCGAGGTTGGGGGGCGTGCGGGCGCCCGCCGGTACGCTGTCGGTGATGATGTAGGGGTAGGCCTGCAGCGGGTTGCGGTAGTCCCGGTCCTGATAGTCGTACTCCGCCAACAGCGTCATTTTGCGCATCGGGTGCAGCCGGTAGCGCAGGTTCAGGTCCAGCTTGTCCAGCTGCAGGTCGGCGTCGGCGGCAGGCAGGTCGGGGGAGGGGCCATTGATGGTGGCCGGCAGAAAGGCGTCATCCTGGTCGTGGCGCCCCCACACCACCTGGCCGGAGAGGGATTGGATCCCCGCCGCCCAGGTGCCCTGAATGTGAAACTGATGGGCAGTATTGTCCGGCGCCAGGGCTTGCTGCCCTTCCCGGGCGCTGCCAAACGTCGGTGAGTAGGGGTTGTCCCAGCGTTGGGCGTCCAGGCCGTTATCGTATTGGCTGCCCAGATAGCCAAAGGCCACCTGCCAGTGGCCGCCCACCACGTTCAGCCCGGCGGCCAGTGAGGTGGTGCTGTCGTCCACCCGCTGGGGCAGGTTGACGGCATTGGTGATCAGCGTCGCGCCACTGCGCCGGTAGCCCTCACGCTCCTGATGGATGACATCCAGATAGGTGCGGATGGCGTTGAAGTATTTTTCCAGCCCCAGCTGAAACTGATCCCGCTCCAGCTTCAGATCCACCGGGTTGAGGGGGCCGGTCAGCCCGGGCATCTGTTGCGTGGTGGCGCCGGTTTGCCAGTCGGCCGGAAGTCGGTGCTGACCGTTTCGGGTGCTGAAGGGGGTTGCCACGGTGGTGTCGTACCAGGCCAGTTGTCGCCACCCCAGCAGCGCAGAGAAGTCCCGCGCCCGGTCGGCACTCAGGGTTAGGGTGCTGACGTCGTAGCCCAGCTGGTCGGCTTCAGCCCGGGTGCGCACGTCATTGCCGTACCAGTGGGTGACGTCTCCGTCCAGTCTGGGCACCAGCCCCTCCTTATCGGTGCCGCTTTCGTTGGCGAAGTGGAGGGCGTCGATCTGGTTTTCCGTAACGCCCACGGCGAAGTGGCCCTGGGTTCCGGTGGCCGGCGTGCAGCGCTCACACTGCCACTGGTCGGTGTTGGCGTTGACGGTGTTGGCGTTCCCCAAACTGAAATCTGCGGCATACAGGGTCGGAGAGAGCGTCAGTCCAATCAGGGTAGCCAGTAGCGATTTCTGCATGTTGGACACTCCCTATCGTTGCAGCAATTTGCCGGAGGGGTGGTTGGAGCCATGCACCTGATTGTGGCAGTTCAGGCAGCTTTGGCCGGCGGTAAAAGCGCTGTTGCCTCCCTGGAACTGCGGGGACCCGGAGTGCGGGCTGGCATGACAGCTTTGACACAGCTGGGGGGGGCGCTGCGTCAGCATCGCTTCATTGACGCTGCCGTGAGGGTTGTGGCAGCTGGCGCAGTCGTCGCTGACCGGCGCATGCTCCCACAGCACCGGCCCGCGCTTTTCGGCATGGCAGGCGTAGCAGTTGTCGTTGACGGACACCTGGGTCAGCATCGCCGGATTCAGTGAACCGTGGGGGTTATGGCAATCGCTGCAGGTGATCTGGCCGGAACGCATGGGGTGGGCGGAGCGCTGCTGCATCTGGGCAAACTGCTGACGGTGGCAGTCGGTGCAGTTTTCCATGGCGAGGGTTCGATCCCGGCTGGGGTCCTGGGCGGCATGCACCTGGTGGCAGCTGGCACAGGCCACCTCCTCGATGTCATGGGTGCTGCCGTGCCAGGCCAGGCGGTCATCGCCACTGTGACAACTGAGGCACACGGAGTTTTGCGCCGAAGCGCTCACTCTGGCGTCGGCGCCGAAGGTGATCATCGGCTCCTTGCCACCGCGATTGTGATCCCCCTGTGGGCCATGACACGCCTCGCACTGCAGCTGACCCGGCGCCATCGGACTGGCAGGGTGCTGGGTGCGACCGTGGACACCGTCAAACAGTGCCATCACCGCCTCGCTGCGACGGTGGCACATCAGGCAGTTGTCGGCCCCTTTGGCGGAGTATTTGCCCTCGGCAAACTTCTCGACGAGGATCGTTTCCAGCTCTGATTCGCTCAGCTCTTCCCACGCGGCCAGGGCCGTCATCGCCGGAAAAGTCAGGCACGTCAGCAGCACCACTTGGCATAGGTGGCGCACCAACCGACTCACACTCATCATCATTCCCCTGCTTCCTGTGCAGATTGTGCTTGTTATGGCGTGGTGATCACGAAGTAATCAGTAAGTTAAGTTAGCACAAAACGCCGGTCGAACCAGATTCTGCGTGAGAATGTTTTGTCTTGATTGGGGATGGTCAGCGAGACCGGCAGAGAACCGGGTGAACGGGAAGAGGGCGAAGCGAAAAGGCCATTGGCTCACAGTGAATGAAAACTGTGGCGGTGATCCAATAGGAGAATACTGGTTGCATTTTCGTTCCCCCGGATTGCCAGAAGTGTGATTGTAATCATCTATTTACTCATGGTCCCTCAGTACAATCCCCGACGAAAATTCAGGGATTCTCCATTTTAAAAGACGCAATTTGGGGATCCTGTTCGCTGTTTTAGGGGATGAGAGATGCAAGATCGTAACGAACAAGGTGGTTGGGCCAAGCTGTGGCGTCAGCCTAAGGCGAAGTGGCTGCTGGGCATTCCGGTAGGGGCTTTCCTGTTCCTGGCCATTGGTGCTGTCGGCACCGTCGGTTTCAACACCGTTATCCATGCCACC
>CAZWED010000126.1:0-8612 GCA_964632645.1 uncultured Ferrimonas sp.
ACCTTCTGGTCACTTTTTGTTCTTTGTTGGCGACGCGGGGTGCTGACTAACGGCTGCAACTAATACCAGCCCCTCACCCCAACCACAATAGCAAAACCCAAACCTTAACCATTGAATACACCACGGCTACATTTGCCCCTCAACGAGGCTACAGCCAAACTGGCGAAAATCTGCTAGAGTCTGCCGCCTTAAATTTCCGGAGCCCCTTGATGCCCTTCACCTTTAAACAGTTCCACGTGGATGACCGCGCCTGCGGCATGCCTGTGAGTACCGATGGGGTGGTGCTGGGCGCCTGGGCGGCCCTGCCCGGGGCCGGTCGGGTGCTCGATCTGGGCACCGGATCCGGGCTGTTGGCTCTGATGTGCGCGCAAAGAAGTGGCGCCGGGATCACGGCGGTAGAGCTGGATGACGCCGCCGCGCAACAGGCGCTGGGCAACTTTCGCGCCAGCCCCTGGCCCGACAGGCTGACCCTGGTCCAGGCGGACATCAGACAGTGGCAGACATCCGAACCGTTTGATGCGATCATCTGCAACCCGCCCTATTTCACCAGCGGGGAACGCAGCCAACGCTCGGACGCCCGCGCCCAGGCGCGGCACGTGGATACCCTGAGCCACACCGAGCTGTTAAGCGCACTGGTTCGCTTGCTTCACCCCCGGGGCTGTGCCAGCCTGATCCTGCCCGTTGTTGAAGCGGCGCAGCTGGTCGAACAGGCCACCGATTTTGGCCTCCACCTCCAACGCCGCTGCTCCCTGTTCAGCCGGGCGGGCAAACCGGCTCAGCGCTGGCTGCTGCAGTTGGGGAGACAGGCTGCTGATCTTCAGCTGGAGGATCTGACGATCCATGGCCAGGATGGCGGCTACAGCGCGGCATTCCGCGCCTTAACCCAAGACTTCTATCTCAAGATGGGATCCTGATTTTCATGAGTTTCACCGATTTTGATCTGGATCCGCGCCTGGAAAAGGCGCTGGCCAAGAGCGGTTACACCAAACCCACTACCATTCAGCGCGCCGTCCTTGAGGCCGCACTGGAAGCGCGTGATGTGCTGGCCAGTGCCCCCACCGGCACCGGCAAGACCGCCGCGTACCTGCTGCCTGCCCTGCAACACCTGCTGGACTTCCCCCGCCGGGAGCCCGGCCATGCCCGGGTGCTGGTGCTGACGCCGACCCGTGAGCTGGCGCAGCAGGTGAAGGAGTACGGCGCCAAACTGGTGGCCGGCACGCCTCTGGAGATCGGCGCCATCGTTGGCGGCAAGGACTACCAGCTGGATGCGGACCTGTTGAAGCAGAACCTCGACATCCTGGTGGCCACCCCCGGCCGCCTGATGATGTACCTGGAGGAGGAGAAGTTTGATCCCCGCCAGGTTGAGGTGATGATCATTGATGAAGCCGACCGGATGCTCGACATGGGCTTTATGCCGGTGGTGGATCGCATCGCGGCGGAAACCCGCTGGCGCCGGCAGACCATGCTGTTCTCCGCCACCCTGGAGGGCGCCGGGCTGGACAGCTTTGTTCGTGAACTGCTGGACGATCCGGTGCATTGCCAGGCCAACCCGCCCCGCAGCGAGCGCAAGAAGATCACCCAGTACTACTACCGGGCGGACGACGTTGAACACAAGTTCAAGCTGCTCAAGCGACTGCTGGCGGATCCGGAGTGCACCCGTGCGGTGATCTTCACCAAGACCCGCGAGCGTGCCACCGAACTGCACGCCCAGTTGTTTGCCGCCAAGATCCGCACCGCCGTATTGCAGGGCGCCATGGTGCAGGGCAAGCGTGACGACGCCCTGGAGCGTTTCCGTGCCGGCAAGGTACAGGTGCTGGTGGCCACCGACGTGGCCGCACGGGGCATCGACATCCCCGGCATCACCCACGTCTTCAACTACGACCTGCCGCGCACCAGCGACGTCTACCTGCATCGCATCGGCCGCACCGCGCGTGCCGGCGCCAAAGGCACCGCCATCAACCTGGTGGAGGCCCACGACATGCCGATGCTGGATAAGATCCAGCGTTACGTCGATGAGCCGATCAAGCCGCGGGTGATCGAGTCCCTGCGGCCTCGCACCAAGGCCCCGAAGTTCACCAAGCCGAAGAAAAAGGCCGACGACAAGGGGAAAAAGAAGAAACGCAGCGGCAAGGCCAAAGCCGACGCCAAGGGCAGCAAGTCGGCCCCGGAGGCGAAGAAACAGCGCCACCGCGACCGCAAAAACATCGGCAAACGCCGCACCCCGAACGCCGCCAAAGAGAGCGAGTGATCCCAACGGCATCACCCCATCGCCTGAGCCAGCCCAACTGGCTCAGGCTCTCAACCTCGTGCTAACATCGGGCCACCTTTTGCGCAAGGATGGCCGATGTGTCTGGATCCAACGAAACCAGAGCGGACCTGAGTCGGGTCCTGGCAGGCTTCGAGCACGCCCCCTCTCATAAGCAGTTGCCCTTTATCTGGCAACTGCTCCTGATGGTTCTGGTGATCGCCGGGATCGCCCTCGGCGCCATGAGCGTCAATGCCGAGATCCTCCGTGCCCGCCTCTCCGAGCACCGCTTCAGTGAACTCCAGGTGTTCAGCGACCGCATCAACGATGGCATGTTTCGGCTGGAAACCCGCGCCCAGCTGATGGCGCAGTACGGCATCGCCTCCCACCTGCTCAAACAACCCACCCTCGACATCGACCCGCTCAAAGCCTTTATGCAGCAACTGCTTTCCACCGAAAGCGGATTCCGCCGCATCGCCATCCTTGATGAGGAGGGCAGCGTCATGCTGAGCCAGGGGCAGGACAACTACTTCCACCTCTCCCGCCGTCACCTGCAGCAGATCATCAGCGACCTGGATCCCGGCGAGGTGTTCAGTTCCCCGCTGCAGCTGGAAGGCAACCACGCCTACCGCTACATGATCGCGCCGATCTACGGCAGCCCGCACGGCGCCCGGGGCATGCTGTTTACCGTGGAGATGGCCGAGGCCTGGAAGAAGTTCAAGGCGGTGGACAACACCGACACCACCCCCCTGATCCTGGTCGACTCCCGCGGCAACTGTTTCGGCATCAACCGCGCCGGTGAGATCGGCCGCGCGCCCCTGCCCGGTCGCCACCCCGAGCTGTGGCAAAGCATGCAGCAGAACGACTTTGGCCAACTGCAGAAAGACAACTTCCACTACATCTTCATGCAGGTGCGTCCCGGCTCCCAATCCCCGCTTTACCTGGTGACCTACCTGGACAACGACGCCCGCCATCCACTGGTTCAGCGTTACCAGCGGCAGATCACCGTCGCGGCCCTGGTGCTGATCCTGGTGCTGGCCCGACTGATGTGGCACCGCCGTTACCAGGAAGACCACAGCCGCGCCCGGGCCCGGGCGGAGCGCCTGCTGGAACAGCTGTATCATGGCAGCCAGGGGTTGCTGATCTTCAGCCTGGATGGCCGCTGCGTCACCGCCAACCCGTCGGCCTCCAATCAACTGGGACTGACCCCGGAGCGACTGCAGGACCGGCGATTCAGCCACCTGTTTGACAGCGACAGCCTCGGCGTCGACATGATCTGGCAGCTGATGCGGGGTTCCGGCTACTGGGAGGGCCGTTTGGTGGTGCGCCACCAGCCGAAACTGGTGGTGAAAACCACCATCCGCGCCATCCCCCTCGACGACAACGAACGGGTCTACCTGCTGACGCTGGAAGAGGGACGACAGCAGCAGGATCAGGAGCTGCAGATCCGTCGTCTGGAGCAACTGACCGACAGCGCCAGTGGTCTCGCCCTGATCGACAGTCGCCAGCGCATCCGCGTGATCAACCGCGCCCTGGGGCGGATCCTCAGCCAACCACAAGAGCGGCTTGAGGGCCTCCCCTGGCTGTCGCTGCTGCAACTGACCAGCCCCGAGCTGGAGCAAAGCCTCAATCATCAGCTGACCAATCGGGGCTACTGGCAGGGCGCACTGTGGTTCCGCCGCGGGGACGGCGGGGTGGTCCGCTGTCTGGCCAACCTGCATCAGGGGGACGCCTACAGCCAGGATGACAGCTATCAGGTGCTGACCCTCACCCCTCTGATGGACCAGAAGCTGGACGACTTCGTCAGCAGCGCCGGCCAGCGCCCCCGCCACAATCTGGCGCGGGTGCTGCAACAATCCGGACACCAGAGCAGCGCCCTGATCCTGTTCAGCCAGAGCCAGCCCAACGTCCTTGCCACCTTTAACGACTCGGATGCCCTGCTGTTCCAGCAGCACAAGCTGATTCAGCTGCTGGACGGGGCCCTGCCCAAGGACGCCATGCTGGGCGAAGAGGGGGAGATTGGGGAAACCGCAGTGCTGCTGCCCGGCTGGAATGACGGCGACGCCACCACTCTGGCGGCCAACCTGCTTCACCTGCTGGATGAGGGGGGACTGAAAGAGGACCTCACCATCGGGCTGGCACAGAGCCATCCGGGACAGTCCTGGCACCAGGTGCTGGATAACGCGCGGGCCGCCGTAGTCCGGGCCACCCTGTCCGGCCAGGCCTACTGCCAGGCTCACACCCGCAACAGCGCCTGAGCCAGACGCGCCAGCCGCCGTCCAAACCGCCCTGATGGGCGGTTTTTTGCTTTACATCATTGACGTGCCAGAAAGCCCGAAGATGAACGGGAGTTCATTTGACTCACACCGCCATCGGCGGATAATCGGCGCCTTCAGAAAATCGGGAGGCGGTATGGCAGTATCCTCAAACCGGGGTTTTACCCTGATTGAAATGGTTGTGGTGATTATCATTCTGGGGATCCTGGCGGTGATTGCCCTGCCCCGTTTTATCAACCTGGAAGACGACGCCACCGCAAGCACCATCCGCACCGAGTTTGCCGCCTTCAAAAACGCCACCCGCCTCTACCACAACGCCTGGCTGGCCGCAGGACACACCAACGCGGTGGCGGATCTGCCCAGCTTCGGCGACGGCAACATCGACGCCAGCGCCACCGGCTGGCCCTACAGCGTCAGCCCCAACGCCCACCCTTTCGACGCCTGTGTTGAGCTCTGGCATGGCCTGACCAACACCGACCTGAGCGTCGAAGGCACCGACAGCATCAATCACGTCGCCCAGATTCAATCCGACATCGGCGTGACCTACAGCGACGACACCTGCATCTATGTATCGGCGCATTTTGTGCAGCAGGGCATGCCAACCCTGCAGATGACCTACAACCACGCCACCGGAGACGTCGTCATCCGTGACGATGTGGGTTATACGGTGGATGGCAAGCCGGTGCCCTGATGGCAAAAAAAAACACCGCCCTGAGGCGGTGTTTTTTTTCAGAACTTGTAGAGCAGCGTGGCGGCCAGTGTGGTGTCGGTGCTCTTGTTGCCCGGCCCCGGATCCGTATCGTGCTTGACGCTGTAGGACAACTTCATCGCCAGGCTGCCAACCAGCGCGGCGGACACATAGGTTTCGCTGCGGGTGATGGTGGAGCCGTCACCAAAGGCGATGTTGGAGGTGACCAGCTGGCCGAATTCGGCGCTGTTGGAGAACTGCCACCAGAAGTCCACCTTAACCCGCGCGATCAGGTCGCTCTCGTCGTCTTCGTCCGGACGCAGGTCGTCGTCGAACTTCTTGAAGCTGTAACCGGGGCCCGCTTCCGCCAGCAGGGTCATGTTGTCCTGTTCAATCAGGCGACGGCCATAACCCAGTGCGGCGCTGACGACGTACTCGTAATCGGTGAACTTGTCGATCTCACCGTCCACCATGCCGAACACGTATTGCTTGCCGGTGGCGGGGTAATCGGCCTGGTACAGCGCGTAGTACCGCTCAGCGGACCGGTCGCCGGTGTCCTCGGCATAGAGGATATCCAGCAGGTATTGGTTGTTGAGGTCACCGATCAGGTGGGTGGCGTCCACCTTGCCCTTGATGTTGGTGGTTTCCGTGTTACCGGAGACGATGGTGGCACCCAGCTCGGCGGAGCCGCTGAACGGCGGCGGTGGCGCATCTTCAGCCATTACCGGAATGGCGGCGCCCAGAGCCAGCAGCACGCTGGCAGCAGTGGTTTGGATGGTTTTCATGATCACTCCCTGACAACCCCGGAACAGACAACGCCCGGAAACCGCAACATTCTAACAACACCCCAACGCCGAGCACAAAAAACGCCTGCAAAAGCAGGCGTTTTTTTCTTCTTACCGTGCCATCAGATGTGCACTTTCGGGTCCAGCTCGCCGGAGAGGTAGCGCTTGTACATCGCCTGCAGGGAGAGCGGCTTGATCTTGGACGCCTGGCCGGCACAGCCAAAGGCTTCGTAACGGTCCTTACAGATGCCCGCCATGGCGTCCATGGACGCCTTCAGGAACTTACGGGGATCGAATTCGGCCGGGTTTTCCGCCAGGAACTTACGTACCGCACCGGTAGAGGCCAGACGCAGGTCGGTGTCGATGTTGACCTTACGCACGCCATACTTGATCCCTTCCACGATCTCTTCCACCGGCACACCGTAGGTTTCCGGGATCTCACCACCGAAGCGGTTGATCACTTCCAGCCACTCCTGCGGCACGGAGGAGGAGCCGTGCATCACCAGGTGGGTGTCGGGGATGCGGGCGTGGATCTCTTTGATGCGGTCGATGCGCAGCACGTCACCGGTCGGCTTCTTGGAGAACTTGTAAGCGCCGTGGCTGGTGCCGATGGCGATGGCCAGGGCATCCACCTTGGTGGCGGCCACAAAGCGGGCGGCTTCTTCCGGGTCGGTCAGCAGCTGGTCGTGGCTCAGTACGCCCTCGGCGCCTACGCCATCTTCTTCACCGGCCATGCCGGTTTCCAGGCTGCCCAGACAGCCGATTTCGCCTTCAACGGAAACCCCGCAGGCGTGGGCAAACGCGACGGTGCGCTGAGTCACCTGTACGTTGTAGCCGTAGTCGGCCGGAGTTTTGCCGTCTTCACGCAGGGAGCCGTCCATCATGACGGAGCTGAAGCCCATCTGGATGGAGCGCTGGCACACGTCCGGAGAGGTGCCGTGGTCCTGGTGAATGCACACCGGTACGTCCGGGTACTGCTCCAGGGCCGCGTTCATCAGGTAACGCAGGAACTGGGGACGCGCGTACTTACGGGCGCCGGCAGACGCCTGCACGATCACCGGGGAATCGGTTTCCTCGGCGGCCTGCATGATGGCACGCATCTGCTCCAGGTTGTTGACGTTAAAAGCGGGTACACCGTAGTTGTGCTCGGCGGCGTGGTCGAGCAGCTGGCGCAGAGAGATCAAAGCCATCTTGTCAGACTCCAGTAGGTAAAATGAAACGGTACAGGGCACCTCCTGTGCCCGGAGCGCCCGCCGTACTCTGCGGCGGGCCAGGGGGCCAGTCACTGGCCCCGGATACGATCAGCCCTTGGCGCGCTGTTCCAGCATCGCAACGGCCGGCAGCGTTTTGCCTTCGAGGAACTCCAGGAACGCGCCCCCACCAGTTGAAATGTAGGAGATTTTGTCGGCGATGCCGTACTTGTCGACCGCCGCCAGCGTGTCACCGCCGCCGGCGATGGAGAAGGCATCCGACTCGGCAATCGCCTGGGCGATGCGCTTGGTGCCTTCGCCAAACTGGTCGAACTCGAACACGCCGACCGGGCCGTTCCAGACGATGGTGCCGGCCTGTTTCAGGATCGCCGCCAGCGCTTCGGCGCTGTCCGGGCCGATGTCGAAGATCATGTCGTCTTCCGCCACCTCGGCAACCGGCTTCAGGGTGGCTTCGGCGTCTTCAGCAAAGCGCTTGCCGCACACCACGTCGGTGGGCACCGGAATGTCACCACCGCGGCTCTGGGCCTGGGCGGTCAGGGTCTTGGCCTGTTCAATCAGGTCGGCCTCATAGAGGGATTTGCCCACCGGATGGCCGGCCGCCGCAATGAAGGTGTTGGCGATGCCGCCGCCCACCACCAGCTGATCCACTTTGCTGGACAGGGATTCCAGTACGGTCAGCTTGGTGGAGACCTTGGAACCACCGACGATCGCCACCATCGGGCGGGCGGGGTTGTCCAGCGCCTTACCCAGCGCCTCCAGCTCGGCCGCCAGCAGCGGGCCAGCACAGGCGATGGGGGCAAATTTGGCCACACCGTGGGTGGACGCCTGGGCGCGGTGGGCGGTGCCGAACGCGTCCATAACGAAGATGTCGCACAGGGCGGCGTAGGCTTTGGACAGGGCCTCGTCATCCTTCTTCTCGCCCTTGTTAAAGCGGACGTTTTCGAAGATCACCAGCTCGCCATCGGCCACCTCAACCCCGTTCAGGTAGTCTTTTTCCAGGCGCACCGGCGCGTCCAGTTTGGCCTTCAGGTAGGCCACCACGGGCGCCATGGAAAACGCCTCGTCGTACTCCCCTTCGGTGGGACGGCCCAGGTGGGACATCACCATCACTTTGGCACCCGCTTTGAGGGCCAGCTCAATGGTCGGCAGAGAGGCCAGGATGCGTGCGTCGGACGTGACGACGCCATCCTTTACCGGCACGTTGAGATCCTGGCGGATCAGTACGCGTTTGCCGGCCAGCGCCTGATCGGTCAGCTTGAGTACGGTCATGGTGATTCCCTCGTAAGATGTCATTCAGATCCAGTTCGCGCGCAGGCCATCGCCAACGCGGTGTCCAACATTCGGTTGGCAAAACCCCACTCGTTGTCGCACCACAGCAACAACTTCACCAGGTGACCATCCGACACC
>CAZWED010000127.1:0-8610 GCA_964632645.1 uncultured Ferrimonas sp.
ACGCGCGCTCCGCCTCCAGCATCTGGCTGGCTCGCGGGTCCGTGTCCAGAGGGCTCGACTCGTCCACCTGTTCGCCCGACGCATACACCGCAGTGGAACTGACAAAGATCGCCTTTCGGATGCCGTGACGCCACGCGGCGTCGGCCAGCATCGCCATCCGCTCGGCATAAGGCCGCGCAGCGGGATCCCGACCGGGCGGCACGTTGACGAACAGCACGTCCACCGCCAGCAGGTCATCCAGAGCGTCACACTCAAGGCGTTCGCCAATATCCAGGGCATAACCGGGGATCCCCAGCGCCGCCAGACGGGCCAGGGTGTCGGGTTGACGGCTGCTGCCCCGTACGGCATAGCCCAGACTCTGAAGCTGCTCGGCCAGACTGAAGCCCAGCCAGCCACAACCAACGATGGCGATGGATTGCATAGTGATGTTTTCCGATGTTTAACGGCGGACGTAATAAGCCAAGGCGGGGGTGGCATCCAGATAATGGCACTGGGCTTCGGTCAGTTCCCCGATCCGCAGCACCGCATCCACCTTCAGCCCCAGCCGCTCCAGGCTCACCATGGGCGCCTCTTTTTTAGGGATCTCCGTATCATAGAGTATCAGAGTGGGAAACAGGGGCTGAGACGCGTCGCTGCTGAGCACCTTACCAATCTGGCCGTTATCCAGCCGCACCAGGGTGCCGGGGGGATAGACGCCGAGGGTTTTCACCAGGGTTTGCAGATAGCGGGAGTTCAGTTGTGTGTTGCGATGTTTAAACATGAACGCCAGCGCCTGGTAGGGCGGCAGGTTTCGGGTTGTGCCATTGATCAGGCTGTCATACTCGTTGGCAATGGTCAGGATCTGGGTCAGCGGAGAAATCTCGCTGCCGGACAGTTTCTGGGGATAGCCGCTGCCATCCAGGTACTCATGATGCCCCGTGACCATGGCGGCAATGGATCGGGTCGCAAACGGGGTGCCCCTGATCATCTCCATCGCCAGCTTCGGGTGTTGCCGCAGGAAATTCTGTTCCGCCTTGGTCAGCGGATCCCGCTTGTTCAGAATGGTTGAGGGGATGCGCAGTTTGCCCACATCGTGCACCAGTGCAGCCAACCCCAGTTCGCGAAGCTGGGGGCCCTCAAGGCCCAGCGCCCGTCCCAGTACCAGGGCCACCACGGCCACATTCAGGGCGTGGAACTGCAGGTTGCCCTCCTGATTGGCGGCCACCAGTTGCAGCACCGTGTCACTGCCGGCTTGCTCAAACTGCTCCAGAATCGACTCCACCACCGCGCAATGATCGGAAAACGCCTGATCCGGGGAGGTGGTAATGCGACTGAAGCCGGACCGAAGGGTTTCAATGGACCGGCCGTAGGATTGTTCGCATTTTTTCAGCAAGCGGCGATAGATCCGGCTCTCTTCCGCCATGGCATCCCGCTCGGTCTGCTGGACGCGCAGTGCTGCCATGTCCCGCTCGGTGGGTGCGTCCGGAACGTCCGGCGCATCCGACACCGGCGCCGCCTCGCCCTCAGCCAACTCAAGAAAGACATGGCTGAGGCCCAGCTTGCGAATGAGCTGGATCTGTCCCGCATCCTTAATGCGGAACCGGCTGAACATAAAAGGGTGTTCTTTCCAGGCCAGTGGCAGGCGAATCGCCTGTCCCACCTGAAGCGCATTGACGGGGATTTTGCATTCCCGATTCGACATAGATCGCAATCCTGCTCTCAGACCCACGGACCTGTCGCGGGCAAAGTCATCCAACCAGTTGTTTCGGCAACGATTATAGCCGAATCAAAGGCAAACGCTTCTGTTCCATAGTGAACCGGGGTAATCCCATTGATCCGGATCACTTTCATTTTGCATACAATATCCACCAGTGTTACCTTCACGGCAATCCCAGGCTCGTCACAGTGCCGCTGTTGGGGTCTTAAAGGCGTTTCTTGTCCTTGAGTGCTGCGCCCTCTCAGGCGCAATTGGGATCCGAAATCCCCCTCTGCCGGCGGCCAAATGGCCGCCGTTTTTTTTCCCGCCAGTCTCACTCCCGCACCTCCCGACTCGACAGGCAACCCCAGAAATAGGCGATAAAAAAAGCGGCCCGAAGGCCGCTTTTTCACGCCAAAGCGCGTCAGGAGTGCTGAGCCAACAGGGCGAGCAGGCCCTCTTCATCCATCACGGCCACGCCCAGCTCGGTTGCCTTGGTGAGCTTGGAGCCCGCCTTCTCTCCGGCGACCACCATGTCGGTGTTTTTGGAGACGCTGCCGCTGACCTTGGCACCGAGGGCCTCAAGCGCGGCCTTGGCGTCGCTGCGCCCCATCTGGTTCAGGGTGCCGGTCAGGACCCAGGTTTGCCCTTTCAGCGGCTGAGCGTCCTCGGACACCTCCTCAATTTCCGGCCAGTGCACGTTGGCTCCGGCCGGATCGGTCAGCGCCTGGATCACCTCCAGGTTATGAGGCTGCCGGAAGAAGTAGTACACGTGTTTGGCCACCACTTCGCCCACATCGTCCACTTCCATCAGCTGTTCGGTGTCCGCCGCCATCAGGGCGTCCAGCGTGCGGAAGTGACGGGCCAGGTTGGCTGCGGTCGCCTCTCCCACTTCGCGGATCCCCAGCGCATAGAGGAAGCGCGGCAAGGTGGTGGCGCGGGCGCTGTTCAGGGCATCTACCAGGTTCTGGGCGGACTTGCTGCCCATGCGCGGCAGCATGGTCAGGCGCGAGGCGGAGAGGCGGAACAGGTCCGCCGGTGTGCTGACCATCTCGTGATCCACCATCAGCTCGACCAACTTGTCACCGAGGCCATCCACATCCAGTGCTTTACGGGAGGCGAAATGCTTGATCGCCTCCTTGCGCTGCGCTTCGCAGAACAGGCCGCCGGAACAGCGGGCCACCGCTTCGCCCTCGAAACGTTCCACCTTGGAGTCGCACACCGGACACTGGGCGGGGAACTGGATATCCCGGGCGTCCTCCGGGCGTCGCTCGGTCACGACGGAGACAATCTGGGGGATCACATCACCGGCACGACGGATGATCACCGTATCGCCGATCTTAACCCCCAGCCGCTCGATTTCATCGGCGTTGTGCAGGGTTGCGTTGGAGACGGTAACGCCCCCGACGAACACCGGCTCAAGGCGAGCCACGGGAGTCACCGCGCCGGTTCGTCCCACCTGGAACTCGACGTCCTTGAGCACGGTCATCTCTTCCTGGGCGGGGAATTTGCAGGCAATGGCCCAACGGGGCGCCCGGGCCACAAAGCCCAGCTTCTCCTGCTCGGCCAGGCTGTCCACTTTGATCACCACGCCGTCGATCTCGTAAGGCAGCGCCGCGCGCTGTTCACCGATGCGACGGAAGTAGGCCAGCGCCGCCTCTTCGCCCTCGGCCCGCTCAACGATGGGGCTGACCGGCAAGCCCCACTCCGCCAGCTGGCGCAACTGGCCGTAGTGGCTGTCCGCCATCGGCGTCACCGTGTCCTCCACCACGCCAACGGCGTAGGCGTAGAACGCCAGCGGGCGGCTGGCGGTGATGCGACTGTCCAGCTGGCGCAGGCTGCCGGCCGCCGCATTACGCGGGTTCACAAAGGTCTTTTCGCCGGCGGCCATCGCCTTGGCGTTCATCGCCTCGAAGCCCGCTTTGGGCATAAAGGCTTCCCCGCGCACTTCCAGAAGAGCCGGGTAACCGCTGCCGCTGAGTCGCAGGGGGACCGATTTGATGGTGCGGACGTTGGCGGTGATCTCCTCGCCGGTGGTGCCATCCCCACGGGTGGCCGCGCGCTCCAGCACGCCGTTGCGGTAGATCAGGCTGACGGCGATGCCATCCAGCTTGGGCTCGGCACAGTAGCCCACATCGGTGTGGCCCAGGCGGTCCACCAGTCGCTGGTGAAAGGCGGAGAACTCCGATTCGTTCATGGCGTTGTCGAGGGACAACATCGGTTTCAGGTGAGCCACCGACTGAAACTGACCGGACGGCGCCCCGCCCACCCGCTGGCTGGGGGAGTCGGGCAGACGCCACTCGGGGTGCTCCGCCTCCAACGCCTGCAACTCCCGCATCAGGCGGTCGTACTCGGCATCCGGCACTGTGGGGTTGTCCAGCACGTAGTACTGGTGGTTGTAGTCGTTTAACAGCTGGCTCAGCTGTTCAATGCGATCTTTGGCTTGAGTCATGGTGTTCTTTGGCGGTGGAAAACAGAGAGGGCCGCGCGCTGGCGGCCCTGATAAACGGTATCAGACGGGTCAGGCTGGCTGCTCCGCCGAGTAAATACGGGCCAGGTAGGCTTCCTGCGTGGCACTGGTCCAGGGGTTGCGCTGGCCATCCAGCACTTCGGCACCGTGCAGATCCGCCAGACCCTTGGCGGCGCCCTCCATCATGGAGAAGCAGACCCGCGGATCGCCCTGACTCGGCAGGGTCATGAACAGCGCCACCCCTTCGGTGGTGAACTGCTCCATGTGATCCGGATTAAAGGTGCCGGGCTTCATCATATTGGCCAGAGAGAACAGCACCGGGCCGGTGCCCGCGCTGCTCTGGTGACGATGGAAAATGTCCATCTCACCGAACTTGAAGCCCATGGTCAGCAGATTGGGCAGCAGCTCCGCCCCGGAGATGGGCTCCCCCTTGCTGACCACATGCAGCACCAGCACATCCGTGGGGTCGGCCGGTTCCGGCTCGGCCTGGGCTGTCGGTGCCGGCTCAGAGGCAACGGGGGCATCAATAACCGGCTCCGGCTCGGCAACGGCCAACTCGACCGGCTCCGCCATCACCTCGGTGTGCTGTTGAGCCTCGCGCTCCTCACGCTCCAGCTCCGCCTCCAGCTCCCTCAGGGTAATGGGCGCCATCGGCTCCTCCGACTCGGCGAAGCCCAGTTCAATCTGGTCTCCGCCCAGGGTCGGCTCCTGTCGTGCCGCCCGGGGGGCAGTGCGCTTGACCGTCGGCTGGGGTGCCTCCGGGATCGGCGCGTCCTCCAACAAGCTGGCCTGCGCCGTCATCGGCGCGGCAGCGGGTTGCACCGGCGCCACGGCAGGCGCCTCACGGAACGGTTTTTCCGGCTCCGCGGTCGCGGGCTCGATCGCCTTTTCAAAGCGCTTTTTGGGTGCCGGAGCACGGCGATTCTGGATCTTGCCGGGGCTGTTGCGCCTGAGCGACCACAAACCGTGAACCAGCAAACCCAGAATGGCCAACAGGCCCACGACAATAAAGACTACGCGCATATCATCCATAGCGAGTCGAACCTACTCTTGTTTATCCCATTTGGGCCATTGCTGCGGCCTCTTCGATATCGACTGCAACGATCCGGGACACCCCCGGTTCGTGCATGGTAACCCCGGTCAGGCGGTCCGCCATCTCCATACTCACTTTGTTGTGACTGATGAAGATAAACTGAACCGTCTCGGACATCTCCTTCACCAGGCGGCAGAACCGCCCGACGTTGGCGTCGTCCAGGGGAGCATCCACTTCGTCCAGCATACAGAAAGGTGCTGGATTCAGGCGGAAAATCGCGAACACCAATGATAATGCCGTCAGGGCCTTTTCACCACCAGAGAGAAGGTGGATCGTGCTGTTCTTTTTGCCCGGCGGGCGGGCCATGATGGTGACACCGGTGTTCAGCAGGTCATCATCGGTCAGCGCCAGGTAGGCGCTGCCGCCGCCAAACACTTTCGGGAACAGGGTACCCAGATCCGCATTCACCTTATCAAAGGTGTCGCGGAACATCTGCCGGGTTTCCCGATCAATCTTGCGAATGGCCGTCTCGAGCACTTCCAGCGCCTGGTTCAGGTCGTCATCCTGGGCGTCCAGGTAGGCCTTGCGTTCGGACTGCTGTTCGTACTCTTCAATGGCGGCCATATTGATGGCGCCCAGGCGCTTGATGCGCTCGCGCACCCGCTCCAGGTCCGCCTGCCACTGGTTTACCGCCGCTTCGGGGCTGAGGGATTCCAGGATCCCCTTAAGCTGCATCTCCGACTCGGCCAGCAGGTCCAACTGCCCCTGGGCCTGAACCCGCAATCCTTCGTATTCCAGCTGGTGCCGGCTCAAGTCCGCCACCAACGCCTGCAACTGCGCCTGCTGCCCACGCTGACTGTCGGCGAGACTGGCGAGGGTTTGGTTCACCTCCTCCAGCGCTTCCCGCCGACCGGCCAACTCCTCTTCCAGCAGCACCCGCTGTTCCAGCTCCAGCGCCAGCGTCGCCTCGTATTCCGCCAGCGGCTCAAGCAGGGCATCCTGCTCTTCCCGGGCCAGTTCACAGCGCTCACGCCATTCGCCCTGTGACGACTGGGCCTGCATCCGTCGGGCCGCCAGGCCCTGCAGTCGCGCTTCCTGACCTTGCAGAGCCAGCTGCAACTGTTGCAGCCGCTGTTGTTGCTGATCCCGCTGGGTACGGCGGGTTCGCAAGGATTCCCGGGCAGATTCCGTGCGCTGCTCCACCTCGTCCAGCCGCCGCTGGGCCTGCTCCTGCTCCAGAACCAGCTGCTCCTGACGCGCTTCCAGCTCAAGCTGCCGCCCCTCCAGCTCCTCGATTCGCAGGGCCAGCTCCTCTTGCTGGGCTTCCAGCAGCGCGCGCTGCTGGCGCTGTTGTTCCAGCCGCTGGGCCAGGTTCTCCCGCCGCCCCTGCAGGGTCAGCATCGCTTCACGGGCGCTCTGGGCGGCGTGGCGCTGCTGCGCTTCCTGTGTGCGTGCCGCGTCCAGTTGCGTGCCCGCGTTCTGGTGGCGGGTTTCCGCCTCGGCGCGCTGGGCCTCAACCTCGGTCTGCTCCGCTTGCAGGGCCGCCAGTTCCGCCTGAATCTCGGTAAGGGGGCGCTCACTGCTTTTGCCCGGCGCCGCTTCAAAGCCGGCCGCCAGCCAGCGTCCATCCGGCAACACCATCGAAACCTGCGGGCCCGCCTGGGCCAGACGCTCCAGCGCCTGCGCCTCGTCATCGGCGCAGTACACCTGCGACAACCAGGGGGTCAAATTAAAGGGGGAGCGGATCTTATCCAGCAGCCTCGGCCAGGGGTAATCGGCGGTGTCTTTCTCGGCGGACGTCTCGCTGTGCAGGCGCATTGCCCCCTCGGGCAGCGTCTGTGACGGGGCGCCGACCACCGCCTGCATCGGACGGCTGAGCACCTGCTCAACAGCGGCAGCCCAGCCCGCCTCCACCGACCATTGCTGCCAGGCTCTTGGCAGGTCATCAAAGGGGGGTGGCAAGCGGGTTTCCCGCGCCTTCAACAACGTCGACAGCGACGCCTGGCGGGCTTCCAGCCGCACCTGCTCCGCCCCCAGCCGAGCCAACTGGGCCTGGCTCGCCTCCCGCTCGGCTTCGGCCGCTTCCCGCGCTTGTTGCGCCTCTTCCAGTCGGGCGGCTTCACACTCCAGTGTCTGCTCGGCGCCTTGCAGGGCCTCGTCGGTCTGGGCCAGTTCCGCTTCCAGCACGCCGGGGTCCCACTGCGCCAGTTGCTCGGCCAACCGCTGTCGGGCGGCGGCGTTTTGCTGGCGCTCCCGCTCCAGCCCGCTCATTTCGGTGCTCACCACCTGGGCGGCACGTTGCGCCTGTGACTGGGCATCCCGGGCGCTGTCCCGCTCATCCCCCAACGCCTCAAACGCCATCTGGGCTTCTTCCAGCGCCAGGGTCAGCTCCTCGAGTGCTTCCGCCAACGCCTCCTGTTCCGGCGCCAGTTGGGCGATGCTCTCTTCCAGCTCGGCCTGTTCCTCTTCCAGCTGGCGCAAACTCTCCTCGGCACTGCCCGCCTGCATCTGGTTGCGTCGGATCTCATCCTCCAGTTGCTGCCGGCGCTGGCGACTGTGGAGGATCTGCTGCTCCAGCCGGGTGATCTGGCTGCCCAGGGCAAACAGCTTCTGCTGGCAGCGCTCCACCTCCGCGCCAATATCCGAGCGTTGCTGCTCCAGTGTGGTGACCGTGGCACTGTCGCCCGCGGTGGCACTTTCATACTGGGTTTTCTTGGTTTCCAGCGCCTGAATCACCTGATTCAGCTCATCCATCCGGCCACTGATCTCGCGCCAGCGCAACGCCAGCAGTTCGCCGTGCAGCGTACGCTCCTGGGCTTTGAGTTCGCGGTAACGGCGAGCGGCGTCGGCCTGTCGGCGCAGGCGCTCAATCTGACTGCCCAGTTCGCTGCGGACGTCGGTCAGGCGCTCCAGGTTTTCCCGGGTGTGGCGGATGCGGTTTTCGGTTTCGCGCCGACGCTCCTTGTAGCGGGAGATGCCAGCCGCCTCTTCGATGAACACCCTCAGCTCCTGAGGCTTGGACTCAATCAGGCGGGAGATCATCCCCTGCTCAATGATGGCGTAACTGCGGGGCCCCAGGCCGGTGCCCATAAAGAGGTCGGTGATGTCGCGGCGGCGACATTTGCTGCCGTTGAGGAAGTAGTTAGACTGGCCGTCACGGGTCACCTGGCGCTTTACCGCAATCTCGGCGTAGCTGGCGTACTGCCCGTCCAGGCGTCCGACACTGTTGTCGAACACCAGCTCCATGCTGGCCACGGACACCGGTTTGCGGCCACTGGAGCCGTTAAAGATGACGTCGGTCATCGCGTCGCCACGGAGGTTCTTGGCGCTGCTTTCCCCCAGCACCCAGCGAACGGCATCAATCACGTTGGATTTGCCACAACCATTGGGGCCAACAATGGCCGTCATCTGGTCCGGGAAAGGCACCTTGGT
>CAZWED010000128.1:0-8585 GCA_964632645.1 uncultured Ferrimonas sp.
CCGCCGCGTCCTCGACATTGGCACGGGCTCGGGCTGCATCGCCATCGCCTGCGCGTACGCCTTTGAAAACGCTGAAGTGGACGCCGTCGACATCAGCGACGCGGCACTGGAAGTGGCCCAGATCAACATCGAGCAGCACCAGATGCTGGATCGGGTGTTCCCCATTCAATCCGATGGCTTCAGTGCGCTGGAGGGGCAGAAGTACGACCTCATCGTCTCCAATCCGCCCTACGTGGATGCCGAAGACATGGGTGATCTGCCGGAAGAGTTCCACCATGAGCCGGAGCTGGGACTGGCGTCCGGTCGCGATGGCCTTGACCTGACCAAGCGCATCCTGGCCCGTGCTGCCGACCACCTGACCGATGACGGCATCCTGATCGTCGAAGTGGGCAACTCCATGGTGGCGCTGGCCGAGCAGTACCCGGAAGTGCCTTTCACCTGGCTGGATTTCGAGCGGGGTGGTGATGGCGTCTTCCTGCTGACCCGTGACCAGTTGCTGGAAGCGCAGGACCTGTTTGCCATCTATCGCGATTAATCAGTAAGGGAGTGCGTCGCCATGGCCGGCAACAGCATCGGACACCTTTTTACCGTCACCACCTTTGGTGAAAGTCATGGCCTCGCCCTCGGGGCCATCGTTGACGGCTGCCCGCCCGGGCTGCCGCTGACCGAAGCGGATCTGCAGGGCGATCTGGATCGTCGTCGTCCCGGCAGCTCCCGTTACACCACCGCCCGTCGGGAGCCGGATCAGGTGAAAATCCTGTCCGGCGTGTTTGACGGCAAGACCACCGGTACCCCCATCGGTCTGCTGATTGAGAACACCGACCAGCGCAGCAAGGATTACTCCGAGATCGCGCCGCTGTTCCGGCCGGGTCACGCCGATTATCCCTACCACCACAAGTACGGTAACCGGGACTACCGGGGGGGCGGCCGCAGCTCCGCACGGGAAACCGCCATGCGTGTGGCGGCGGGGGCGATCGCCAAAAAGTACCTGAAGGCGCAATACGGCATTGAGATCCGCGCCTGCGTCAGCCAACTGGGGCCGGTTGTGGCGGAGCAGTTTGACTGGGACCAGGTGGAGCAGAACCCCTTCTTCTTCCCGGACGCCAGCAAACTGGACGCACTGGACGACACCATGCGGGCCCTGAAAAAGGCCGGCGATTCCATTGGCGCCAAAGTGTCGGTGGAGGCCACCAATGTGCCTGTGGGGCTGGGTGAGCCGGTGTTCGATCGACTGGACGCCGACCTGGCCCACGCCCTGATGGGGATCAACGCCGTGAAAGCGGTGGCCATCGGGGACGGTTTTGATGTGGTTACGCAGAAGGGCTCAGAGCATCGGGACGAGATGTACCCGGACGGCTTTGCCAGCAATCATGCCGGCGGCGTATTGGGGGGCATCAGCTCCGGCCAGCCCATCCGGGCGTCCATCGCGCTCAAACCCACTTCCTCCATCATGGTACCGGGCCACAGCATCGACGTGGACGGCAATCCGGTGGAGATGGTGACCCGCGGCCGCCACGACCCCTGTGTCGGGATCCGCGCGGTGCCCATCGTCGAAGCGATGGTGGCCATTGTGCTGATGGACCACCTGCTGCGCCATCGGGCCCAGAATCTGGACGTGTCCGTGTCAACGCCTGTGTTGTCCATGCGAGATTGATTACGGCATGAGTGCGTTACTTGCTGGCCGTCAGCGTAAAGCGCTGGCGGCCTCTTATTTTGCGTTTTTCTCCATCCTCGGGCTGATGGTGCCCTACCTCAGCCTCTACCTGGACCACCTGGGGTTCGACTCGGCACAGATTGGCTGGATGCTGGCGATCCTGTTTGCCACCCGCGTCGTCGCGCCCAACCTGTGGGCGGCGCTGGCCGACCGCATTGGCAAGCCGGTTGCCGTGATCCGGGCCGGAGCCCTGTTGGCGGCCACGACCTACCTTGGCCTGTTCGTCGCCGATGCGTTTTTGATGCTGGCGCTGGTGCTGGGGATCTACACCTTCTTCTGGAACGCCATCCTGGCCCAGCTTGAGGTAGTGACCCTGTCGACTCTGGCGGATCGCCCTCAGGATTACGGTGGCCTGCGCAGCTTCGGCAGCGTGGGGTACATCGTGCTGGTGGTTGGTGCGGGCTGGTGGTTTGGTCAACACGGCCCGGCCGCTCTGCCGGCCATTGGCCTGGTGCTGTTTCTGGCCCTGCTCGGCGCCTCACTGATGCTGACCGAAGTGCCGGCCCGAAGTCGCAGCGAGCAGGAGGTGGACACGCCGTTCCTCAGCCAGCTTCTGAAGCGGCCGGTGGTGCTGTTTCTGCTCAGCGCGCTGATGCTCCAGGCCAGCCACGGGCCCTTCTACACCTTCTACGTGCTGTATCTTCGGGGGCTTGGCCTGGGCGAGGGGACGGCCGGGGTGCTGGTGGCGCTTGGGGTGCTGGCCGAGATCGGCATCTTCCTGCTGGCGCCCCGCCTGCTGGGACGCTATCCGGTACGGGTGCTGATGGTGCTGTGTTGCCTGTTGAGCGCGGTCCGCTGGGGCCTGACCGGCGTTGCCGGTACCAGTCTGGCGGGCCACGCGCTGGCCCAGTTGCTGCACGCTTTCAGCTTTGGTCTGGCCCACGCCTGCGGCATCCAGTTTGTCCATCGCCACTTCAGTGCCGGGCACCAGGGCAAAGCGCAGGCCTTTTACGCCAGCACCAGTTTTGGCCTGGGGGGCGCACTGGGCGCCTACATCAGCGGCCAGTTGTGGCACAATGGCGCCGGCGCCAGCCTGACCTGGTCGCTGGCGGCCGGCGCGGCGCTGTTGGCCGTGGTGGGCGTGGCCCTGATGGGACGGGAGCAGGATGGTCGACGTCGATGAATTGATGGCGGTGTTTAACCGCACTCTGGGAGAGCGGTTTGCCACCCGTCTGGTGCGGGGCGACGACGAGCCGCTGTACCTGCCGGCGGACGAGCACTGCCCCTACCATCGCATCTACTTTGCCCACGGCTTTGCCGCCAGTGCGCTGCATGAACTGGCGCACTGGTGTCAGGCGGGGGCGCAGCGTCGTACGCGGGTGGATTACGGCTACTGGTACCACCCTGACGGGCGGGATGCCCGGCAGCAGGCCGAGTTCGAACAGGTGGAGGCGAAGCCCCAGGCGTTGGAATGGATGCTGTGCCGGGCCTGTGGCCAGCCTTTCGATGTCAGCGTCGATAACCTCGCCATTGACGTCGACCGGCTGGCGTTTCGCCGGGCGGTGCTGGCGCAGGTGCAGGGTTACTACCAGCGGGGCGTGCCGGAGCGAACCCGCGCCCTGATGGCGGTGCTGGCTGAGCACTTTGGCCGGCCGATGCCGGTGATGGACGATTTTCAGTTAAGGGAAGACGGGCGTGTTTACACTGGGACTGATCATTAATCCCCTGGCGGGGCTGGGGGGCAGCGTGGCGCTTAAGGGCAGCGACCAGGTGGCCGCCCAGGCGCTTGCTCTGGGGGCCGAACCCAGGGCACATCTGCGCATGGCGGAAGCGTTGGCGTACCTGGTGCCGTTCAAGGCGCAGATCCGGGTGCTGACCGGCAGCGGTGCCATGGGGGAAGCCCTGGCGCGGGAACTGGGGTTTGACGTCGAGGTGTTGCACCAGTGCGGCGACCCCAGCAGCGCGGAGGACACCCGCACCCTGGCAAAAGCGATGTCGGAACGGCGCCCCAACCTGATCCTGTTCGCCGGCGGCGACGGCACGGCGCGGGATCTCTGCGTCAGCGTCGGTGAGCGTCAGCCGGTACTGGGCGTGCCCGCCGGCGTGAAGATCCACTCCGGCGTGTACGGCCTGACGCCCAAGGCCAGCGGCATTGTTGCCGCCCAGATGGTCAAGGGGGAGCTGGTCAGCGTCACCGACGGAGAAGTGCGCGACATCGACGAAGCGGCGTTTCGGGCCGGTCAGGTTCGTGCCCGCTATTTTGGTGAGATGACGGTGCCGGAAGCGCTTCGTTACGTTCAGGCGGTGAAGATGGGCGGTCGCGAAAGCGATGAGCTGGTCACCGAAGAGATCGCCGCCGAGGTGGTGGATCAGATGGACCCGGATTGGCAATACGTGATGGGGTCCGGCTCCACTGTTGCGGCGGTGATGGCCCACCTGGGGCTGGAGAACACGCTGCTGGGGGTGGATCTGGTTCAGGACGGCGAACTGCTGGCCTCGGACCTCACGGCAGCGCAACTGCTGGAGCGGGTCAGCGGACGCCCCACCAAGCTGGTGATCACCCTGATTGGCGGCCAGGGCCACCTGTTTGGCCGTGGCAACCAGCAGCTAAGCCCGGCGGTGATCCGGGCGATTGGCCGGGACAACATCATCATCCTGGCCAGCAAAAGCAAATTGACCGCGCTGGGTCATCGCCCGATGGTGGCGGACACCGGCGACACACAACTGGATCGTGACCTGCAAGGCCACTATCGAATCATTACCGGCTATCGGGATGCGGTACTGTATCCCCTGGCCAACCCGGAGGACGCGTTATGTTAGAGCGGTGGGATGAGATCTGCCATCAGTGGGTGGCGGAACATCTGGAGAGTGGCAACGACGACGAGGTGTTTGCCAGCGGTTATCTGCAGGGCCATTTCGCCGTGGTGCTGGCCAGCCTGGAGCAGGAGCCGCAGGTGAGCCTGGAGGCGCTGACCGCACGGATGGAGGCGCACCTGGATGAGGCGCGCTCCGAACTGGAACCGGCGGACATGGCTCTGGTGCAAGGCGCCTGGGCGGAGCTGGCCCGACGCCTTGCCTGACTGGCTCAGCGGGGGATGGGCTGACCCTTCACCCGCTTACGGATCCAAAACCGGCCCGGCGCAAGCCGGGCTTGTTGTTGCTGGCTCTGGGGACGGGGTTCATCCATCAGCCGGCTGACCAGCAGTTCGGCACAGAGTGCGGCGGAGCACAGCCCCCGCGAACCCAGACCGGTCAACAGGTGCAGGCCCGGCTGCAGCGGCAACGGGTGTTCCGGCTGCCATTGCGCCAGCGCTTCCCATTCCGGCACCGGCCCAACCAGCGGCAGGTGATCCCGCACCGCCGCCCGCACCGCGGCCCGGCCGGAGTCATCCAACTCCAGCTCTTTCACCCAGGGCTCGGCGCCAAAGCTGCGGTTCATGCGCTCGGCGATCTCCTGTCTGTCCTCATCACGCCAGTCGCTGGCGCCGTCACCACGGCCAAAGCTGGCGCCACACGTCAGCCGGCCCTCCTGTTGAGGCACCAGGTAGCCATCGGCGCACAGTACGGTTTTCAGTTCGCCGGTGGTGGCGCCGGCCGGCGGGTAGCTGATCTGGCCTCGCACCGGATTCAGGGGCAGGGCGGCGCTGACCTCAAGGTCGGCACTGTGATGGCCCATCGCCAGGATCACCTGGTCCGCCTCGATCGCCGGCCCTTCGGCAAAACGCAGGCACCACCCGCTGCCCTGACGTGACAGTGCCACCAGGGTATGGCCCATATGGCACCGCAGCCGCCCGCTTTGCGCCGCTTCGCTGAGCAGGGCCGCGGTCAGCTGGGCGGGGCAGAGCCAGCCTCCCAGCGGGTAATACAGGCCTCCCCGGCTCAGGGGCACGCCGGCAATCTCACTGGCACGGGCGGCATCCACGCCGTGCGCCAGCTCCAACGGAAAGCCGACCCGGGCCAGCGCGTCCAGCCGCTGCTGGCTTTTGTCGTCGATGCCAAGCTGCAGCACACCGCTGAGATCGTGGGCGATATCGTGCCCCGCCGCGACCGCATCCAGCAGCAGCTGGCGGGCCAGGGGAAACGCCTGCTGATAGAAGCGCGACAGCCCGTCATCGGCCTGGTTCAGCAGTGGGTAGATGGCGCCCTGGCGATTGCCGGAGGCACCCTGTGCCGGAGCGTCGTCTTTGCAGTACAGGTCCACCGCCACGCCCCGCCGCGTCAGGGCGAGGGCGGTGGCCGCCGCGGCCAGCCCGGCGCCCACAATGGCCACTTTCTCCGGTTGCTCAGGCTGCGCCTGGGACACCGGGGCCGAGCCGGCATTCAACTGACCCCGCGCCATCTCCCGCTTGCGCCCGAAACCGGGCACTTTCTCCACCGCGAAGCCCGCGTCCTGAAGCCCCCGCCGCACCACACCCGCGGCGGTAAAGGTGGCGAAGGTGGCGTCCGGGCGGGACAGGCGGGCCATCTCGCTGAACAGCAGAGGCTGCCACATGTCGGGATTTTTGCTTGGGGCAAAACCGTCCAGGAACCAGGCATCGACCACACCGTTATCGCCGCCATCCAGGCCGGGCAACTGCGCCAATACGTCACCAAACCACAGGTCCACCACCACATCGCCTCCCTGCAGCAGCAAACGGTGACACCCTTCGGTGGCCGGCGGGTAGTGGGCACGCAGCTCGGTGGCGAGTTCGTCGAACTGCGGCCACTGGCGGTGGGCCCGGCTCAGATCGGTGACGCTCAGGGGGTACTTTTCGAAACTGACGAAATGCAGCCGTTGACAGCGCGCCTCCGGATGGGCCTGACGGAAGGCATTGAATCGTTGCCACAACACCAGTAGGTTGAGACCGGTACCAAAACCGGTTTCGGCCACCGTAAAGTGACGACGTGGGTGGTCGGCCCAGCGCGAAGGCAACCGGTTGTGCTGCAGGAAGACGTAATCGGTTTCTGCGGCGCCATCGTGCTTGGAGAAGTAAACGTCATCAAATTGGGTCGAGACCGGCGCAGCCGGATCCGACCAGTCGATGCGGGCCGATTCCAGGGTGTTGGGGGAGTGGGAAGCGCTCACGGTGATCCTCTAAAGGCAAGACTGAGCGCCATTTTAGCTTTCTTTAGGGAAAGCCGACCAGTTGTGCCCTGGCTTCGCGCTAACATAGCGCGGCTTGCGACAGATCTAACGTAATAGGATGGAAGCATGAAAAGAGCGGTAATTACCGGGATCGGCGTGATCTCCAGTATCGGTAACAACGCCGAAGAGGTGACAGCTGCCCTCAAGGCCGGCAAGAGCGGTCTGAGCTACTCCGAACAGTTTGAAGAGATGGGGCTGCGAAGCCGCGTCTGGGGCGATCTGAAGATCAACCCCGCTGAACACATTGACCGTAAGGTGCTCCGCTTTATGGGCGACGCCGCGGCATACGCCTACCTCTCCATGGAGCAGGCGATCGCGGACTCGGGTCTCAGCGAAGATCAGGTCAGCAACGAGCGGACCGGCATCATCGTGGGAACCGGCGGTGCCTCGTCCCTGAACCAGGTTGAAGCGGCGGACACGCTGCGGTCCAAAGGGGTTCGCCGAATCGGCCCCTACCTGGTGCCGCGGATCATGTCCTCCACCGCGTCGGCCTGTCTGGCGACCCCGTTCAAGATCAAAGGGGTGAACTACTCCATCAGCTCAGCCTGCGCCACCAGTGCCCACTGCATCGGTAACGCTGTGGAGCAGATCCAGCTGGGCAAACAGGACGTGGTGTTTGCCGGCGGTTCCGAAGAGCTGCACTGGACTCTGGCCATGGGCTTCGATGGCATGGGCGCGCTGTCCACCAAGTACAACGACGATCCCACCAAGGCCTCCCGCACCTACGACGCCGACCGTGACGGTTTCGTGATCTCCGGCGGTGGCGGCATTGTGGTGGTCGAGGAGCTGGAACACGCCCTGGCCCGCGGTGCCAAAATCTACGCTGAGATCGTGGGTTACGGTGCCAACTCTGACGGCTACGACATGGTGGCGCCGTCCGGTGAAGGCGCGGTGCGCTGCATGAAGCAGGCGCTGTCCCAGGCCGAGCAGGCCGGTGCCGATCCGGTGCAGTACCTGAACACGCACGGCACCTCCACTCCGGTGGGCGACACCCGTGAGCTGGGTGCCATTCGTGAAACCTTTGGCGACAACGCGCCGCTGATCAGCGCCACCAAGGCGATGACCGGCCACGCACTGGGTGCCGCCGGGGTCCATGAAGCGATCTACAGCCTGTTGATGATGGAGCACGGCTTTGTCGCGCCCTCCATCAACGTGGACAACCTGGACCCGGACGCCGAAGGGATGCCCATCGTGACCGAATGCCAGGAGAAAGCCCTGACCACCGTGATGAGCAACAGCTTCGGATTTGGCGGCACCAACGCCAGCCTGGTTTTCCGCAAGTTGTCCTAACCCCTTCAGGCCTGGCGGTTTCTCCGCCAGGCCTGCACTCCCGCCATCTCGCGCCAGCCTGGCGCATCGGTTACACTGTCCGCCCGGAACTTTCACTACCCTTCCTGACATGCTCCTGGCTGATGAAAACATGGCGTGCCTGGATCCGCTGTTTGCGGACCTGACGCCGATCTGCACGCGCCCGGGCCGGGCCATCTCCGCTGACCAACTGGACCCCTCGTTGCTGAGCCAGGTGCACACCCTGCTGGTGCGCTCGGTCACGCCGGTGAACGCCGCATTGATCGACGCCATGCCGGCGTTGCGCTTTGTCGGCACCGCCACTATCGGCACCGACCACCTCGACATTGCGGCACTGGAAGCCCGCGGCATTCACTGGGCCAGTGCGCCGGGCTGTAACGCCGAGGCCGTGGGTGAGTACCTGCTTACGGCGTTGCTGGAACTGGCGGAGCGAACCGGTGTGCCCCTGGCCAGCCGAACCATTGGTCTGATTGGCCTGGGCAATACCGGCAGCGCGGT
>CAZWED010000129.1:0-8571 GCA_964632645.1 uncultured Ferrimonas sp.
CAACCACCTCAATGCGTCGCGCCCTGGGCGAACGCGATGTGGAGATCGTCGCCATCGACAACTCCGAAGCGATGGTCAAGCGTGCCCGGGAGCACCTTGATGCCTTTGTCAGCCCGATACCGGTTGAACTGGTGTGCGCGGACATCCGGGATGTGGCCATAGAAAACGCCTCCATGGTGGTGCTCAATTTCACCCTGCAGTTTTTGTCCCCCGACGATCGTGACGCCCTGATGGCGAAGATCCACCAGGGGCTGGTGCCGGGTGGCGTGCTGGTGGTGTCGGAGAAGCTGGTGTTTGACCAGCCCAACCTGCACCAGTTGCTGGATGACCTGCACCTCGACTTCAAACGGGCCAACGGCTACTCCGAACTGGAGATCAGCCAGAAGCGCAACGCGCTGGAAAACGTGATGCGCCCGGACACCACCGAGCGCCATATGGCCCGTTTCAAAGCCGCCGGGTTTTCCGAGGCGGGATTGTGGTTCCAGTGTTTTAACTTCGCCTCAATGGTGGCCATCAAGTAATGGATTTCAGTCGTTTTTACCAGCGCATCGCCGGCAGCAAGCTCAGTCACTGGCTTGAGACCGCCCCGGCCCAGCTTTCCGCCTGGCGTCGATTTCATCGCAACGGGCAGTTTCCCAAGTGGGAGAAGGTGCTCGCCAAACTGCCCGACCGCACCCCTGCCCTTCGCGAATTGAAACAGGAAGTGCGCATCGGCGGCGCGGACGAACTGTCCGCCGGCGAGGTGAGCAAGATCCACAATCTGCTCCGCTGTCTGCACCCCTGGCGCAAAGGCCCGTTCCACCTCTACGGCATCCACATCGATACCGAGTGGCGCAGTGACTGGAAATGGGATCGCCTGATGCCGCACATCTCGCCACTTAAGCACCGCACCGTGCTCGACGTTGGCTGTGGCAGTGGCTACCACATGTGGCGCATGCTCGGAGAAGGGGCCGATCTGGTGATCGGCATCGACCCCTCCGACCTGTTTCTGGCGCAGTTTGAAGCGGTCAGAAAGTTGTATGGCGGCCACGACGACATTCACCTGCTTCCCCTTGGGATCCAGGACCTGCCCCCCCTGCACGCCTTTGATACGGTGTTCTCCATGGGGGTGCTGTACCACCGTCGCTCCCCCATCGACCACCTCATTCAACTCCAGGAGCAACTCAACGATGGCGGCGAGCTGATCCTCGAGACTCTGGTGATCGATGGTGACGAAAATCAGGTACTTGTTCCCAGCGATCGCTATGGAAAGATGAACAATGTCTGGTACATTCCCTCATCAAAAGCCTTGATGCTCTGGTTGCGAAAATGCGGCTTTGAAAACGTGCGACTGGTGGATGAAGCGATCACCACCACCGACGAGCAGCGCCGTACCGAATGGATGACCAACGAATCCCTCGCCGATTACCTGGATCCCAATGATCCATCCCGCACGATCGAGGGATATCCGGCGCCCAAGCGCGCCATCATCATCGCCAATAAAGCCACAAAAACCGGATAAGGAAGAGAAGATGAAGCAAGCCCGTTCACTGGCCCTGGTATTCACCGCTTTGCTGGCCACCGGCTGCGCCCAGCAGCAGGCGGCGCCGCCAGCGACCGAGCAGCAACTGAACAACGCCATGGCCACTCAGCTCGCTCAGATCGAAACCATGCTGGTCAAGCGTTGCAATACCGAGGCCGAGGTCACTTCCGAATATCAGGCAAAAGTGCTGGCAGAGCTTAGCGGCATGAACGTGGGTCTCCTGGCGCTGGCTGAGAAAGCCACCACCCCGCAGATCACCTGCCCGGAACTGCCGGCCGACCCGCTGAACCTGGGCGACAAGTTTGTGCTTGGCGAAGTTGAGCGCGTTTACATCCAGGAGGTGGGGCAGGCGTTTGATGCCCGCGTGGATACCGGTGCCGTGACCTCCTCCATCACCGCCACCAACATCCGCCTGTTTGAGCGCAATGGTGAGCAGTGGGTGCGCTTTGACATCCCCAACAGCGAAGTCGCCATCCCCGAAGAGGGCGCCGACCCGGCAGCGCAGGAGCCCGCCCCCGAGGCGGAAGCCAATGGTGAGGCCGAGGCCGCACCGCCGGCCATCACCGTCGAGGCAAAGGTGGCCCGGTTTGTGAACATCAAGAAAGCCTCCAGCGAAGAGACCCAGCGCCGCCCGGTGATCCGCACCCGGATCCGCCTGGGTGACTACGTCACCGAAGCGGAGATGAACCTGACCGACCGGACCCACATGGAGTACCCGGTGCTGTTGGGCCGCAAGTTCTTTAAAGACATTGCCGTGGTTGATGTCAGCCGCAAATACATTCACTCCGGAGATGGCAGCCAGTCTGCTGCGGAATAAGGATTTTGCCTGTGTCACGCAAACCGTTTTACTTGCTGATTTTTATCCTGATTGCCGCTGGTGTGGGTTACAACTACCAGCGTCACGTTAAGGATGGGATCCCCTTCCTGCCCGGTACCAGCCAAACCACCTGGACCGTCGAAGCGCGGATCACCTTCAACGGAGAGGGTGCGGTCGAAGCCAGCTTTGCCCTGCCCTCCGATCCGGCCTTCAAAACCCTGAGCGAATCCGCCGCCTCCCCCGGTTATGGCCTGGCCATGACCATGGAGGGCGACGCCCGCCGCGCCACCTGGACCACCCGGGAGGGCCTCGGCCGCCAGGAGCTCTACTACACCACCAACCTGGTGCCCACCGGCGACCGCACCCTCCCCGAAATCGCCGAGGTGCCCGCGCCGGAACCGGTGGTATGGGATGAGGGCCTCGACACCGCCGCCAAGGCCGTCATCGAAAAAGCCTGGCAACAGAGCGCCTCCAACGCCTCCTTCGCCCGTGAGATCGCGCAGGCGGTCAGCAAGCCGGACCAGCAGCAAAACGTCGCGTTGTTGCTGTCCCGCTATGCCCCGGCCACCCTGATGACCCGACTGGTTCAAAGCGCCGGAGTGCCGGCGCGCCAGGTGTACGCCCTCAAGCTGGAGGACGGTCGCCGCCGTCAGGACCTGATCCCCATGGTGGAGGTGCTCGACGGCAAACAGTGGAAACTGTTTGACCCCGCCACCGGCGCACAGGGCCGCGATGACAAGCTGCTGTTGTGGCAACGCCACAGCACTTCGGTACTGGACCTGACCGGCGGCAGCAACTCCAGCGTCTCCTTCTCCATGATCGAGGACACCCGCCCTGCCCTGGCTACCGCCATCGACATGATGGACAACGGCGGCCTGGCGTCGCTGTCCCTTTACAATCTGCCGCTGGAGGAGCAGAGCCTGCTGCGCGGGCTGTTCCTGATCCCCATTGGCGTTCTGGTGGTGGTGTTCCTGCGGGTGATCATCGGCCTGAAGACCTCCGGCACCTTTATGCCGGTGCTGATCGCCCTCGCCTTTATCCAGACCAAGCTGTTGACCGGCTTGCTGGGCTTCCTGCTGATCGTGGCGGCCGGCCTGGTGATCCGCTCCTACCTCTCCAATCTGAACCTGTTGCTGATATCAAGGATCAGTGCGGTGGTGATCGTGGTGCTCGGCATCATTGCCGGCTTTACCCTGCTCGCCTTTAACCTCGGCCTGACCGAGGGCCTGACCATCACCTTCTTCCCGATGATCATCCTGGCCTGGACCATCGAGCGGATGTCCATCCTGTGGGAGGAGGAAGGCGCCAAAGAGGTAATGCTTCAGGGCGGGGGCAGCCTGCTGGTCGCCACCATCACCTACCTGGCGATGGACCACGAACTGGTGCGCCACTGGGCCTTTAACTTCCTCGGCCTGCACCTGATCATCCTGGCACTGGTGCTGATGCTGGGGCAGTACACCGGCTACCGTCTGCTTGAGCTGCGTCGCTTCCGTCCGCTGGCGGGAGAAAAGTCATGATCTTCGTCGATCCCCGTCGACTGAAGGCCCGTGGCATCATGGGCATGAACCGACGCAACATCAGTTACATCGGGCGCTACAATCCGCGCAGCCTGTACAAGCAGGTGGACGATAAGCTGATCACCAAGCAACTGGCGCTGAAGAACCAGATCGCCACCCCGGACCTGATTGCGGTGATCCGCGAACAGCACGAGATCGACGCGGTCCACAAGATGGTGGCCGGCCGGGATGGCTTCTGCATCAAGCCCGCCCAGGGCTCCGGCGGCAAAGGGATTCTGGTGATCACCAAGGTCGAGGACGGCCGCTACTTCAAACCCTCGGGGGACGAAGTGACGCCGGTGGAGATGGCCCGCCACTGCTCCAACATTCTGGCGGGGCTGTTCAGTCTTGGCGGCAAAAACGACGTGGCGGTGATCGAGGCGCTGATCCGCTTTGACCCGGTGTTCGACGGCATCTCCTACGAGGGGGTGCCCGACATCCGCCTGATCGTCTTTAAAGGCTATCCGGTGATGGGCATGCTGCGCTGCTCCACCCACGCTTCTGACGGTAAAGCCAACCTGCACCAGGGGGCGGTCGGCATCGGCGTCGACATCGCCACCGGCAAGGCGATCCGTGCGGTGCAGTTTGACCAGCCGGTCAACCACCATCCGGACACCGGCGAAGACCTGTTTCAGGTACAGGTGCCGCACTGGGACCGACTGCTGGAGCTGGCCTCCGGCTGCTACGAGATGTCCGGACTGGGCTACCTGGGTACCGACATGGTGCTGGACCGTGACCGCGGCCCGCTGCTGCTCGAGCTGAACGCCCGTCCCGGCCTGGCGATCCAGATCGCCAACAACCGCGGGCTGCTGCCGCGCTTGCGCAAGGTCGAAAGCCTTGGTGACGCGCCAGCGACGGTTGCCGAGCGCATCGCCCGGGCCAAGGAGTGGTTTGGTGAAGGCCGCGACGACTGATCGCTGGCGCCGCCGCCTCAACGCCCTGGCCCTGGCCGGGGCGTTGTTGCCTCAGGCTGCCGGCGCCGCCGAACTGCTCAGCTACTGCCTCAACCAGATCGAATCCATCGGCCTGCCCCAGGGAACGCCCCTTCAACGTCACCGCCAGTTTGGTCAGCTGGTGTTGCTGCAGGACCAACTTAAATACCTGGCGCAAACCGGCGACAGCGACGATCTGGGCCGTTGCACCCTGGCCCTGCATTCCGCCATGGCGCACTACCGCCCGCAACCCACCACCGACCCGCGCCTACTCTCTCTGGAAGCGCAACTGATCCACCTGGACAAGCGCCCGCTGAAGTCGATCACCATCGGCTCCGAGCGCTGCTGGCAAGGGCTGGACGCCCCCGCCTCCCGCACCCTCGACCTGGAAGCGCACACCATCTCCCGCTACCTCAATCAAGCGGACGACGCGCTGTGCCGCGAACGGGTGTGGGTGGCCTATCAAAACCGCGCCACCCCCGACGCCGAGGACGCCCTCAGACACTACCGCGAAGCGGCCCAGCAACGGGCCCGCCAGGGGCGCTTTGCCAGCGACGCCCACTGGCAACTGCGCGGTACGCCACTGACAGCGCCGGAGCAGGTCCGTGCGTTTCTCGACCGCCAAATTCCCGATGACCGGCGTCCGCCCTGGGATCCGGCCCCGGACACCGCGCCTCTTTCCCTGCCCCCCGGGCAACTGGCCATGGACGCGCTGCGTTATCTGGCCGGGCAGTTTGGCCTGACTCTGGAACCCATCGACGATCACCAGTGGCAACTGTGGGACGGCCGCCGATTGCTGGGTTACCTGGAACTGCAGGCCGGTGATCATGCCCGGCAATCCCCGCTGCAGTCCCACTGGATAGGGGTAAGCCCCGCCGTCGTGCAATTGGTGTATCGCGAGCGCCCCTGGTATCCACGGCACTGGCACCAGTGGATGGCGCAAACCGCCGAGACTCTGGTGTCGATGGCGGGCAGTCCGCTGCCCTATGACGCCCCGTCGTACAGCGGCGCCGGGTACGGCTATGGTCGCGCACTGGCCCGCTCCGGGTCGGTACAACAACAGCTGTTGGGACAAACCCTGCCGTTTCGGCCGCTGATCGACGCCGCCGCCCTGTACGAGGCCCAGATGGGGCTGGCCGTGGCCACCCAGCAGCCCTGGTCGCCCAGCGCGCTGAAGCGCACCAGCGATGCGCTGTTCCAGCGCTATTTTGCCCGGCCTGCACCTCAGGGCCTGAAGCCCTGGCCCGGCCACAGCGACTGGGCCATCGCCGGCGCCCGCGCCTACCTGCCGCTCTGGCACGCCGAACAGGGCAAAGCTCTGGTCACCCGGCGCCTGTCCGGCGCGCTGACTGCCGACCAGCTTTGGCAACGCCTGACCCAGCCCTCGCTGTCATCCACCACGCAGGCAACAAAAAACCCGGCGGAGTTCGCCGGGCCTTTTGGAGGGTAACGCGCCGTCGTTCAGGCAGCAGCCAGTTCGGCAATGCGGTTGCGTGCTTCGACCAGCCCCGCTTCACCGCCCGCCACGCCTTCGGCATTGATGACGGTAAGGTCGGTGATGCCAACAAACCCCAACACGGTCTGCAGGTAGGTGTCCTGATGGTTCATCCCATGGGCCGGACTGCTGGCGGAATAGTTGCCGCCCCGGGCGTTGATCAGCACCGCTTTCTTATCACCCAGCAGCCCTTCCGGGCCCTGCTCGGTGTAGCGGAAGGTCACGCCAACCCGGCAGATGTGGTCGATCCACGCTTTCAGTGAGGAGGGCACGGAGAAGTTGTGCATCGGCGCACCGATCACCACCTCGTCTGCCGCCTTCAGTTCCGCCACCAGGGCATCGGACAGCGCCACGGCCGCCTGCGCGTCGCTGTTGCGGTCCGCTTCCGGCGTGTAAAACGCGCCGATGGTGGTCATGTCCAGGTGCGGCGGCGGGTTAACGGCGAGATCACGCTCAATCACCTTCCCTTCCGGGTGGCGGGCCAACCAGGCTTGCGCATAGCGGGCCACCAGGTCGCGGGTGTGAGATTGGGTCAGGTTCGGGCTGGAATGAATGACAAGCAAGGTGCTCATGGTCGGACTCCGTCACTACGATTTGGTGTCCATTTTAAATTCACGAAACAGAAAATAAATCGCATAATCACGGTTAAACCATTCGACATAATAGAATCATTATGTACCGACCTCACACCACTCTGGAGCAGTGGCGGATCCTCCAGGCCGTCGTCGACCACGGCGGCTACGCCCGGGCCGCTGCCGCACTGAACAAGAGCCAGTCCTCCCTGAACCACGCCGTTGCCAAACTGCAGCAGCTGTTGGGGGTGCCCCTGCTGGAAGTGAAGGGGCGCAAAGCGGAGCTTACCCCCCAGGGCAAAGTGTTGTTGCGTCGCTCCCGGTCCCTGACGTCGGAGATTGAGCAACTGGAGATGCTGGCCGCCAATCTGGAACAGGGGTGGGAGCCGGAGATCACCCTGTCCAGAGAGATCCTCTACCCGACCGAAGCCCTCTATCAGGCGATGAGCCGGTTCTATCCCGAAAGTCGCGGTACGCGGCTTACCGTCATCGACAACGTCATGAGCGGCACCGACGCGGCCCTGGCCGATCCCCGCTACAATCTGGTGATCACCGCCCGCAGCCACCCCGGCTATCGCGGGCAGCCACTGGGCGCCATACGCATGTTGCTGGTGTGCCACCCCGACCACCCGCTGACCCGCGCCCAGGTCATTGACGACAGCCGCCTGACGCAGGAGTTGCAGCTGGTGATCCGGGACACCGGCAAGGACGCGGACAAGGACCTTGGGTGGCTGAAGGCGGAACAGCGCTGGACCTTCTCCAACTTCCACGAGGCGATCGCCGTACTGCACCAGGGCGTGGGCTTCTGCTGGGTACCGGAACACCTGGCGCAACCCCATCTGCGCAGCGGCACCCTGGCCCACCTGACCCAGGCCACGGTCGATTTCTCGCTGCTGCCGCTGTCCCTGATCATCCCCAATCCGGACCGTCTCGGACCTGCCGCCCGCCGCTTCGCCCAGTTGTTGCTGGAGTCCAGCCCGCTGGCGCAACAGGCAGCAACCGCACCGTCCTGATCCGCCAACATTGCCTGCCGGTCTGCGGCCCACGTAGCAGACCGGCACTGCCCACTCTTTCGCCCCACAGCGTTGGGCATCAACGGTCAGTTGCCTTAACGCTGACCAGTAAATGCCCTGTTCTTGCCCTGACCCAGCCCGACTATCCCACTAGTGCGTCTGTCGACGACCGGACAAATCCTCAAAAACGGCGCAGTTCACCACCGCCGAATCCTGTCAGAGCGTCGCAAATTGCGCAGATCCTCTTTCTGACGCCGAAAGTTTAACGCCTTGTTATCCCTACCGATCCGCTGCCGGGTGTGGTACAGATTGTTCTTTGTCCGCTCACCCCTTCAGGGAATAACGAAAAACGACAAGGAGTTTTGGATGGACGCCCTTACCCAATTGATTAGCACGATCAACGGCGTTGTTTGGGGGATCCCGATGCTGGTGCTGATCCTCGGCGTCGGTGTGTACCTGACCGCCGGCCTTCGCCTGATGCCGGTGCTGAAACTTGGCACCGGATTCCGCCTGCTGTGGCAGGGTCGCCGTGACAGCGGCGAAAAGGGCGACATCAGCGCCTTTAACGCCCTGATGACCTCGCTTTCCGCCACCATCGGTACCGGTAACATCGCCGGTGTGGCCTCCGCCATCGCCATGGGGGGCCCCGGCGCCCTGTTCTGGA